>JAOAPQ010000925.1 GCA_025462965.1 Bryobacterales bacterium | reverse complement strand
GAAGGTCCCGGCCCGGCTGATTCACCTTTGTTACAACGGCATTGATACATCCGTCTTTCGCGCGGATGCGGCGCCACGTCCCGCTGACCTGAGTTCCGCCAAGTCGGTTATTGGCGTAGTATGCGCGCTCCGTCCGGAGAAAGGGCTCTCTACGCTGGTGGATGCCTTCGCAGCCATCGCTCCCTCTCATCCCGGACTCAAGCTCGCGATCGTCGGAAGCGGTCCTTGTGCGGACGAGTTGCAGCACCAGGCGCGGGCGCTTAATATCTTCGACTCCTGCGTTTTCGTTCCCAAGACCACGGACGTCGTGCCGTGGCTTCGTGCCATCGATATCTTCGTCCTTCCTTCTCTCAGCGAGGCGCTCTCCAACTCATTGATGGAAGCAATGGCGTGCGGCTGCTGCGCCGTGGCTTCCCGCGTTGGAGGAAATCCGGAGCTGGTCGGAGATTCCGAACGGGGACTGCTCTTCGAGAGCCGCAACGCGACTGAGCTTGCGGCGATTCTCTCGACGCTGCTCGCCAGCCCGGAGAGGCGCGCCCGCCTCGCGGAGGCTGGCACGCGATTCATCCGCGACGGCTTTTCGCTGGCCGCTTCGGTCACCAGAATGCAAGCCGTTTACGAGTCGTTCGTCCCGCTTTCCCATGAGGTTCGATAGTGTCTGATAACACGGTCGTAGATTGAAACACCACTGTCTGTGACGTACCATGTGAGAGTTGGTCCCAAAACATAAAAGCCGCATTTTAAAGCCGTTTCCGCGAGATTTTAATGAATAGAAAGAGAGCGATCATCATCGGGGCTGGTCCGGCTGGACTGACCGCGGCTTATGAGTTCGTGACCAGAACGGACGTTCTGCCTATTGTTCTTGAGAAGAGCGAGGCGATGGGCGGCATCTCCCGCACCATCCAGTACAAAGGCAATCGTATCGATATTGGAGGGCACCGCTTCTTCTCCAAATCCGATCGGGTCATGAAGTGGTGGCTGCAGATATTGCCGCTGCAATCCGCGGAGGGCGATCAATCCATCACCTACCGGCAAAAGACGCGCAGCATCGAAGGTACAGGCATAGGCCCGGATCCCGACCGCACAGACGAAGTGATGCTCCTGCGGAAGCGCAAGTCCCGCATCTACTTCCTGCGTCAATTCTTCGATTATCCGATCCAGCTGAGCGGCGATACGGTTTCGAAGCTAGGCCTGTTCAAAGTGGCCAAAATCGGCGTCAGCTACATGAGGAGCGTGTTGTTCCCGATCAGGAACGAGCAGAGCCTGGAGCAGTTCTTCATCAACCGCTTCGGACGCGAACTTTACCTCACGTTCTTCAAATCCTATACCGAGAAAGTCTGGGGCGTGCCTTGCGCCCAGATCAGCGCCGCATGGGGAGCCCAGCGGATCAAGGGTCTCTCGATTACGAAAACCATTTCGCACATCGTCAAGAAGACATTCGCGAAGCAGAAGAGCGCCGATCTTTCGCAGAAGGACGTGGAAACTTCCCTGATCGAGCAGTTCATGTACCCGAAGTTCGGGCCTGGGCAGATGTGGGAAGAGGTCGCGCGCAAGGTGAAAGACGGTGGCGGTGAAGTGCTCACTTCGTGGGAAGTTCGCCGCATCTTCACGGATGGAAATCGCGTCACCGCCTTGAAGGCTGCCAACACCGCGACCGGCGAAGAGCGTGTGTTCGAGGGCGATTACTTCTTCTCCACCATGCCGATGAAAGAGTTGATTCGCGCGCTCGACGTAAAGCCTCCGGCGAGCGTTCAGGCAATCAGCGACGGCCTTGTTTATCGTGATTTCATTACCGTCGGCCTGCTGCTGAACCGGCTGAAGATCAAAGAGAAGGACGGCTCTCCCGTGCAGGATAACTGGATATACATCCAGGAGCCTGATGTATTGGTCGGCCGCTTGCAGATCTTCAACAACTGGAGTCCGTACCTGGTCGCCGATCCCTCGAAGGTCTGGATCGGTCTTGAGTATTTCTGCTACGACACCGACGAGCTTTGGAAACTGACCGACGAGAAGATGATCGAACTCGCGAAAGGCGAACTCGCGAAGATCGGAATCATCGACGAGGCCGACGTGATCGATGGCACCGTGATCCGCGTCCCCAAGACCTATCCGGCTTACTTCGGCACGTACGACAAATTCGACGTGCTGCGCGATCACATCGACATCTATTCGAATCTATTCCTGGTGGGTCGCAACGGCATGCACAAATACAACAACCAGGACCACTCCATGTTGACTGCGATGATGTCCGTGGACAATATCATCGAAGGCCGTGAAGACAAGCGCAACATCTGGGACGTGAACACCGAAGAGGATTATCACGAAACCAAGAAGGAAGAGCCGAAGCTGGAGGAAGCTCTCCAGGCTCAGTGAGCGCGGGGATCGAATCGATAAACCTGAATCTGGTCCGAGGATCCAGTTTTGCCCGCCGGAAACGTTGCGAGCAGTTGCCAGGAGCGGGGGTTATCCCGGATTGCCTGAAGCAACAGTTGGTGGTGCGCAAACCGGACTCTTGAGGGATAGGTATCGGTCACGACCAACCCGACTCCAGTCGTGATTAGATAAGCCTGCAGATCCGCCGCGCTTAGGAACAAACTCTTGTACTGGCCGCCGGTCCAATCCGACGTGGAAAGGGCTTTGGTTCCGCGCAGTATGGTGTGGGTGGGGCGGTGTTCCTGCATCGCGACTTCCGAGACCAGCATTCCTTCGCCGTCGCGCTCCGACGAGACCAAGACAACGAGATCACGGGGATTCGTTCTGGCTGCGACGAAAGCCGCGGCTTCCGTGAATCCATAGTGGATCTCGCGCGGGATGGCGAACGTTTGGAACGCGAACACAACCGCCAGCAGTGCCATCAGCGCCGCGGGCCGCCACGGCGCGATGCGAACGCCCACGGGGATCCGATCGGCAATCCACTTTGCGCCTGCGAGGAGAAACAGGATCAACGCAGGAATCGCGACGATCATCTTGCGCGATTCAATTCCCGCCGGAATCAAAACGTGGAACCCCCAGACACCGAAGATCAGGGCGAGCATGACCGCCCAAAACGGTTCCACAGTCCCGCGGAAGAACGGGACAACTACTGTCACCGCAACTCCCAACACCGCAACCGCCGTCAGCACCGCGCCCATGAAGCCGCCCAGGACCTTCAGGAATTCGCCCATTGCCTCGAGCGTGTAGGATGCGTTCGGCTGATCACCACCGGTCCATCCGCGATGAGCCATCGGGAAACTCCAGATCTGCCATGGAAGGCACGTAACTACGACAATCAGGAGCGGCAGCCAGAAAGATGGGCGCGACAACAAGCGCCACCGGCGTGTAAGGATCAGCGCCGCCGGAGGGACGAACGCGATTTCCCACCCGTTCCCTTTTGTCATCACCGCCAGTGCGGAAAAGATGCCGAACCACAAGCTATCCCGCCACCGTTCGGAGTCCAGATACCGGGCGAAAAAGACGGCGCCCCAAAGACTCACCAGAATCAGCAGCGTTTCAGCCATTATTTCGTCGGTATACAGCTGAATTTCGGGGAGACACGTGAGAAGCAGCGCGGCCACGACGCCCGCTGTCCACCCGAACCGCGCTTTCACGAGAGCGTACACGGAGAAAGCAAGAATCGCGGTCAGCAGCGCGAGTTCGAGAAGAACGGACGCGCGAGCCGGGGAGAAAATGAGCATCCATGCACCCTGAACGACGTACAACAGGGGCGGCCAGTGCCCCATGGCTACTTTGGGGTAATGGGCGTAGTAATCCTCGGCGAACTGGGTTGGGGAAAACCAGTGCATCTGCGCGATGTAGTCGTGCACCATCAAACTCGTGACGTAGTGCGCTGGCTCATCCGGATACCCGCCGAACTCACTGTGGTACGCGCCGCTGGCGATTTGTAGACTTACCACGATCACGAAGAGCGTGAGAAAAACCAGTGCGTCGCGCCAAGTCAGACGCGAGAGCCGCCAAGCGCTCTGCTGGGACTTCTTCGCCTGTTCATCCCAACGGGAACGTTGCGGATTGCTAACGATCATGCGAGTACTCACTTCAGGTTAAACGAGAACCCCTGATTCGTAGCAAACACCTGCGCCAGCGCTTCGATATTCCGGGCCAGATCGTACTCACACAGGATTTTTTCCCGCCCTGCTTCAGCCAAACGCCGCCCTAGCGCCCGATCGTCCATAAGCCTCTCGATCGATCTCCCCAACGCCGCCGCATCGGAAGGCGGCACAAGGAGGCCCTGCACCTCGTTTTGGATCAGCTCCGGTATGCCTGTGATGGCGGTCGCAACGCATGGAATCGCGAGCGCCATGGCTTCCATCAGGACCACGGGAATTCCCTCCGCGAAACTCGCCAGGGCAAAGACATCGGCCGACCGGTAAAGTTCCAGCACGCGATCATGGCTAAGAGCGCCGTGAAAAACCACGTTAGCGGCGATTCCAAGCGATTGCGCGCATTCTTCCAGTCCCTTGCGATCGGGACCATCGCCCACCAGCCGCAATAGAAGGGGGCGCCCCCTGGCAACGAGCCCGGCGCAAGCTTCCAATAAAACGTGCTGAGCTTTCGCCGGGGCCAGACGGCCTACGCATATCACTTCAAACACTTGCGAATCGCGGTCGTTCCGTGACACCGGGGAGAATTCGGACGTGTTCACGCCGAGTCTCACAACGGCGAGCTTGTGCCAGTCGCGGCGCTGGCTAAAACGCATCAACTGGCTCCTGCCGTAGCTGCTGATCGCGATCGCCATTTGCGCAGCCCGGATCTTTTCCTGTAAAAGAAAGCCGATTGGATCATTGAATTCATCCGGGCCATGGAATGTGGCGGAGAAGCGGATGGGAAAAACCGCCTGGGTGAAGAGAGCCACCGTAGAGGCGAAGTGCGTGTGGAGATTCTCGATTGCGAGGTCTCGCATCCAGAAGCCGGTTACGAGGCCTTCTGAAAAATAATAGAGGTGGCGGACGAGCGCGAGTACGTTCCACCGGCTGGATCGGATCGCCAGCGACAGGCCCGCGAAGAAAGACTTCGGCATCGAGAGAATGGCGCGCACATTCGCCAGAACCAGTGCCCGAATACCTTTCGACTTTATGTAGTAGGTGGAGTTCGCTTCTTCACGCTCCTCCGGGCTCAGGCTTTCCGAAGGACGATCCGGCGGCAAGACCGAGGCTACCCGGACGTCCATACCGAGGCTCCGAAGCCCGCGGATCTCTCTCAGGACGAACGTGTGTATAACCGC
>JAOAPQ010000922.1 GCA_025462965.1 Bryobacterales bacterium | reverse complement strand
CCCCCCATCACGTCGAGCCGGCCCGGCGCCCGGCTGACGCGGAGCGGGCGGGAAAAATCGAAGTCCGCGCCCAGTTCCGCCCGCGTGCGCGCGAGCAGCACCGGCACCGGATCCATCGCCACGAGCGGCACCCCGTCGGCGGCTATGGAACCGGCAGTCGGCGGGTTAATTCCCGTGGCCGGGGCCGTTGTCGGGGGCTCGCTGGACGCGCCGGTCACCGCTGTACCCTTCCTTGGTCGAAGGCTCGATGATGAGCTGGTCGAACATCCGGCCGCTCTTGAGGTCGAATTGTGCCGTCAGCACGTACGCCCGGTCCGTGCGAATTTGATCGTACCCGAGCTGGAAACTATAGGCCCGAATCGCCGGGTTCCACCGCGCGATCTGCTCTTCGCGGCCGTCGAGCCGTGCCGACCAGATCGCCAGCCGACGCCCCTTGCGCTCAGGGTTGTCCGATACGTAGGAAAAGAGCTCAAACCGCACCGTCCCCCCCGCCCGCGTCGGCTCGCCGAACTGGTCCTGCAATTCGAGCACCGCCTCGATGCCGTCGGGCTTCTTTCCGCCGGTCCATTCCTTGACCTGCGTAAACGCCGGGTGAAGCCGGATGGTCGCCGGGCCGAACATTTTCTGATCGTCTTCCGAGCGTGCGAACGGGCTCACGCCGCAGCCGCAGAGGACAACTGCAACAGACAAAGCGAACAATGGAAGGAGTAGCCGCGTCGGACGCATGAGGGCGAATGTAGGAGCGGGCGGGAAGGGTGTCAACGCGTGCGCCGCGCTAGCGCTGGACGGCGAGAAGTTGAATGAGCACCAGCGCGCCCGCTCCGCTGATGGGGATGAGCACCGCGCCCACGAGAGGATGTTGCGACAGGGGCGTGAACGCGCCCCGGCGGATTCCCTCGATTTCCTCGATCGTAATTTTGATCTGTGCGGCACGGGCGGCTGCCTGCGGATCGGTTTCCGCGCTCAACTGAACCAGCCGCTGCCTCAGCTTCTCCACGGCATCGCGCCGTGCGCCCTCCGCCGTGCGTCGAAGAACGATCACACACCAGACCGCGTAGGCGCATGTGACTCCGAAGATCAGGATGAGCGGGACCGGCCATTCCCAGCGATCGAACACGGGATTGTGCGCGACGATCATCACGGCCAGCACGATGAAGGGATACACGATCAACTGCCCGATCGCCTGCGTATGGTCGGCGATGAACTGGATGTCCAGCCATTTCTGCACGTCGGGCCATTTCTGTCCGTCGGGCCACATTTGATCATCCCGCCACCTTGCCCGGGCGTGCATATAGTCGCTCTTGCGCATGCCGCGCTCCCCGACAAAACGCTTGACGATGGAGCGCCTCCACGGCGTCTGGTCCCCCGCAAGGCCGCGGCAGAAGATCTCGCACAGCCGCGTGGCGTCTGCGACGAAGAACGTCATGAGGGCCATCATGAAAAGGCTGGCGGTGAAAATGAACTGATCGGCCCGATCAGAAAATGTGCCCCGGATCGGCCGCAGGGGCGGGCCGTAATAGTGGAGCGCCGCCGAACCCAGAACGACGAACAAGATCGTGAGTGGCACGATGCGCCCCAAACGACTGGCGAGCGCGGCGTAACCCGTATATCGATCCCACAGCGCGGGCACGCGGTGCCCGGCGGCGCGTTGGGTGGCGGAGTAGGCGGGGGCCGCGCAAGCCGCGGCAACGCGATTGCGCTCCTGTTCCCGTTCCCAAGTAAACATGTCCTTCCAGAAAAGCCGATCCCGCCACCCCGGTCTCCAATAGGGCGGACGGATCCAGTCGCGCACTTCCTTCCAGAATGCCGCGCGCTGCCGCGGGAATTTCAATCCGTAGCGTGCCGCCGCGCTTACCTTGCCGCGGTAGAGTGCGTAATAGGCGTGAATGAGGAAAAGGACGGAAAGAAATGCCGCGATCAATCGTAATACTTCGGTGGGCCAGAGGCTCACGCCCCCCGCCAGAATCCAGAGCTTGCCGTTGCCGTTATCAAAGCTCGAACGCACCAGCCCCAGGAAGAGCACGAGCAGCATCAGGAAGCCCAACCACGTGAATCGCACGTCGGCCGTTTCCCTCTTACCGCCGGCGTCGAATCTTTCCATGGCCTCAGTGACCGCCTTTTCCCCGGGCGCGGCGCCTGCCGCGTCGCTGGAAAGAGAGCGGCTGGCCAGGCGACGCAGGTAGCGGCTGGCCGGCAAAGCGAGGACGAGGCCGGCCACCAACATGCATCCCGCGATGAACAGGACCCGGGCGAGTTCCTTTATCTCCAGCGGATTGTCCCATGCCCTATCGCGGACGCCGGCGCTTATGTCATAGGCTCCGTCGCGGCCCACCTCGTATAGCCGGGGTTCCGGCACGACGGCCGGGCACTTGTTGTGGAGCGCCGCAAGACAGGAGGCGTACACTGCGGTTTGGTACCCGTCGCGGAACGGCGGGATATTGCCCTGCAGCCCGTCGGAGAGCCGCAAGCCATAGCCGGAGGCGATCAGCAGGTTGCGCGTCGAATCCAGCTCCCGTTCCTGAAGCAGTCGATTATCGAGGTCGGTGGTGAAGAACCGGGCGTGCGGGAACGCGTCGTGCAGCGCGCGGAGCACGAGTAGCTTGTCATAGACGTCGCTTCCGAGCACGCCGATGGCGCGGATTCCGCCCTGGTCCGAATACCAAAGGCTGCGGTCCCATTCCCGCAATTCATCGGTGATGCGGCGCATGTAATCGAACTGGCGGGTACCGTCTGGGCGTTCGGGCTGGGCCTCGGGTTTGTCGGCGGGCAATTCCTTGCCTGACGCCGCCGCCGCGGCGGCGATAGCGGCCGCGGCCCGCGTCCGGGAATCACCTGCTCCGCCTTCCATTCCGGTAACGCCGTCCAACCCGCGCAGGTAGCTGAAGACGCGGACCTGCGGTTCCCGATAGCTGGAATCCCGCGGCCGTTCCTCGGGTTTCATCGCCTGTTCCCAATCGGACTTGTCCGAAATTGCGGCCCGTCCCCCGCGATGGGCGGCAAGGGCGGCTTTGAAAGTAGCGGCGGTGGCGCGCCCGTAAAATGTATCGGATTCCGTAACCAGTGCGACGTGATTATCCGCGTTTTTCAGATCGATGTCCCGGCGGCGAAGTTCTTCTACAATCATGCATAGGAGCTGGTCGTCGGTGCCAATCGTCCGAGTTAGCGCCAGCAGCTCTTCTTGAGGCGGCATCGCAGCCGCCGACTCGATCCCCCCGTGTCCGGATAGCGGGGTGCCGGCATGCTTTCTCAACAGGTAATTCGCCGCGGTGGCGCGAGGGGCATAATACTTGACCCTCTTGAAAAGCCCGCCGATCTGGCCGGACGTGGGATAGGCGCTCTCCTTGATTTGACCGGCGGCTTGCATCCCGCCCGAAGAATGCGTTCCCTGCGACGGGGGTGCTGAAAACAGATCGTTCAGTCCATCTTCTTTGAGCTCAGTAAGCGTATTGGAGCTGTCGGGCCCGATCACCCGCACGTCCAACGGTTTCACCCCCCTGTCGCTAAAGTCGTGTCCCGAAAGCAGGGACCAAAGGATATATCCCATCCGCGTCAGGGGCTTGACCTGGAACATGTCATCGTCCAGCCACAAAACGAGAACTTGGTCGTACTGAAATGCACTTTTCGGAGAGAACACCAAATCGCTGCTGAACCATTCGTACGGAATACACAGTCGATTCGAGGTTCCGGATTTTTCCGGCCGAGTGTTCGACGCCACCTTTGACGAACCTATGGTGAACACCCAACGCGATATCTTGCTGGGCGCGGGTTCGGCGGGCGCGAACAGTCGCCGCAACGATTCAAGGCCGTCCTGGACGTTGTCGTCGTTGGGCCACACGATGTCAAAGCAGCCCAGATGCGAGCGGTCCTTGGGAACGAATCCCGCCGTGCTCAGGGCCGAGAGCACGGCATATCGCGCGCGGCGCCGCCATTCGGCGTCATCCGGGTATGGCGCGTTGGACGCCATAACCGGCATAATGAGGATTCGACCTTCCTTTCCTTCCTTCTCGATGCGTTTCACCAGCTTGTCGAATTCATCTGACGTGGCCGGCTTCGCGGGCGACGCGGGGACGTCGTACGGCGCGCCACGTGACGCCTCCGCGGTCCGCTCCCCGCCCTCGCTGCCCTTTCCTTGTTCCTGGGCTTGATGGTAGCCCGCGGCGACTTCGAACGGGTCCTGCCAGAGCCGGGCGAGCAGGTGCTGCTCGCCCGTTGCCTTCTGCGAATACCCCGCCGTACCCGTGGGCCTCTCGCTCTGAAGCGGGCGGACGTACCGTGACCATCCGATGGCAGCCCCGGCCAGCAGAAGCACCGCCGTCGGAATCGTAAACGGAGACCCTTCGCGTTCGGCCATGGGGTTTCCCGCCTTCGTGTTCGAGAGATGACGCCGCCGACGCGACGAAGATCGCTCGGCAAGAATTCGCCTCACTTCGTCTTTGTCAGATTACTTGTCAAATGGGCGGCCCGCAATCACATTCCCAGGCAACACAGACGCGGATTTCGGCAGTACGGAAGGTAAGACTGTCATGCGAGTGATTTAAGTGAAGTAAAATGCACGGGGCACGGCGTTAGCCCGTGCCCCGTGCGGCCGAAAGCTTGCGTGTTTCCCCCTCATTCGGTGATGTGCAATTTATTCTCGTCGCTGTTCGCCTTCAGCTCAGGTGCGTACATCGCGCTGGCCTTTGTCGGCAGCGCGCTGAACTTGCCCGGGATTTCGGCGCGGAGGCGGTAGGAGACCGAGTGCTTGCCGCGGGCGAGGGCGCGGGCGAAGAAGCAGACGCGCTCGTCGTG
>JAOAPQ010000901.1 GCA_025462965.1 Bryobacterales bacterium | reverse complement strand
CGTGTTGCGCCGTACCATCAAAGGCGGCTTGATCGTTACTCAAGAAGCTAAAGAGCTGGCCAGGAAAGTCAAAGCCGAAACTGACGAGATTGTTGCAGAGGCGAAGCAAGAGCTGGAGCATGAGGATTTAGAGAAATCGCTTCAGCACACTGAATCCACCACGGAGAACGCTCCTGAAAATCAGGCAGGGCACTCTCCTGCCGGGCGCACTCGCAAGAAACAGGCCTAGACGATTCATGCATCAACACAGCACCCTGGAACCGGTGTTACCGGCGGTCGTGAGACCTATTTCCCGTGTGCGCGGCCGCGAGCGGTGGCTCGTTCCAGCGATTCAGGACCGCCCCAGATTTGCGGCAGCCGTAGAAGGCGTCCTTAGCCGCGAACCGGGCATCATTGAAGCGAAGGTCAACCCGCTGACGGGCGGCGTTTTGGTGCAATGGGATCCGCAGAGAGCCGTCCCTGCCGTCCCGGATTTGATTCAACGAGCGCTCGGAGTGCGCCCGCTCACGGTGCAAGCCCTGGCCACGATCCGAGGGCAGCGGAAGAAAGAAGGCAAAGCCCGGCGGCTGATCGGGAAGTTAATGCTCGGCGGGTTCAAGCTGCTGCTGATTCTGGCGAATCGGCTGGCTTGGGGCGCGGTTGCGGTTACGCCCTTCTCGGGCACCATTCTCGTGCTCTCAGTAACTGGAACGGTGATTACCGGCTACGACTTCCTGCGCGCGTTCTGGAGGACGGCGACGGGCCGCAGCAAGATCACAACCGGCACTCTCATAGGCGCGGCCACGCTCTCGAGCATTGCCCTCCGCGAGAATGTAACGGCGCTCATCGTCCTGTGGTTATTAAACGTGGGCGAGTATCTCGAGATGCTGACGTTGCGGAGAACCCGGAAAGCTATCCGAGAGCTGCTATCCACAGAGGACGAAGAAGTCTGGGTTGAGGTGGACGGCGTCCAGCTGAGCTGTCGCGTGAGCGATGTGAAACCTGGGGCGATTGTGGCGATTCGCGAGGGACGGCGCATCCCGGTGGACGGCGTGGTCGAAGACGGCGAAGGCGCCATCAACGAAGCCTCCATTACCGGCGAGAGCATGCCGGTGGTCCGCTCCTCCGGCGATAAGGTTTACGCCGGGACCGTGGTTATCGCAGGTTCGATTCGGATTCGAGCGACCGAGGTCGGGGAGGACACCGTCGTCGGACGATTGATCCGGCGAGTGGAGCGGGCGCAAACCCTTCGTCCGCGCATCCAGACGGTCGGCGATGCGTTTGCCAAACGCGTGGTTCCGTCTTCATTCGCGGCGGCCGTTGCTGTTTTACTGATAACCGGCGATCCGCGCCGCGCCTTGACGATGCTTCTGATTGCCTGCCCGTGCGCCGCCGGTCTGGCGACCCCCACTGCTGTGAGCGCATCGATCGGCAATAGCGCACGCCGGGGCATTCTGGTGAAGGGCGGGACACATCTCGAGACGATGGCCGAACTCGACACAGTCTGCTTTGACAAGACGGGCACTTTGACAGAAAGCCGCCCGACCGTGCAAAGCGTGATTCCACTAGTGCCTGAATATGACGACCGGATGGTCCTGAAGCTGGCTGCACGGGCAGAGGTTCATTCCCAGCACCCGCTTGCGCTGGCGATTCTGGGAGCCGCCGGACAAGATGAACGCGGTTGCGACAGCGATGAATTCCAGATACTGGCGGGCCGGGGAGTCCGGGTCTGGAATGGCGACGAGGAGGTGCTGGTGGGAAGCCAGCGACTCATGACCGACTTCGACATTCCGGTAACTTCCAAGGCGCAGGAAGCCGTGCGCGAGGGCGAATCGGTTATGTTTGTCGCGCATCAGCGGCGGATTGTCGGAGTGATCGGCGTGTCAGCGCGGCTACGGCCGGAGGCGGCTGAAGCTTTGGAGCAGTTGCGAGAGGTGGGCGTGCGGCGATTGGTGATGCTCACGGGCGATGGAGAAGCGATCGCTGCGGCGATCGCCCAATCTACCGGGCTCAAAGAATGGCGTTCGCGGATGCTACCGCAGGACAAATACGACGCGATCCGCGAGTTCAGCGAGCGAGGACGCCGTGTGGCGATGGTGGGAGATGGTGTGAATGACGCACCAGCGCTTGCTATTGCGCATGTTGGGGTTGCGATGGGCACGGCGGGTTCGGATGTAGCTATCGAAACGGCAGATGTTGCGCTTTCGGCAGACGACTTGAGGCAGGTTGCTTCGATTATTAAAACCAGCCGGAAGACGATGGGCGTCATCCGGGAGAACTATGGTCTGGCGATAGGCGTGAATTCGATCGGCCTATGTCTCGCTGCGCTCGGCAGAATCAACCCAATTATCGCCGCCGTACTGCACAACCTCAGCACCATCCTGGTGGTCAGCAATTCTGCGCGGCTCATCCACTACGACCCTGACCCGCCGAAGGCTGCGCTGATGGCTGCGGAGGCGGAACAGAAACGCGGCAAACATGACCGCCGCCACGCCGCACGGGCAACCGCTGAGAATCGACAGCTTGAGAAGAGTGCAGCCTAGCTCGGCTGAAAGCAGCATCGCCACGGGGTTGGGCTTCGTTTGCCGCAGCGCCTTTCGCTCCCTCGCAAGTTCGGCGTTGTTGAGGGGTCCGAAGGACAAAGCTTGCCGGATCAGTATTTCGATGGGAGCTGCTGTGCGGGTCTCCTGGAACTCGATCAGAACGCGGCCGGTGACCGGATTGGCGGCGGCGGAATATACGCCTTCTTCGCCCCGCAACACGGATTGAACCGCCGCTGCCCACGTCGGATTTCTTCGCAGGCAAGGGACATCCCAACGCTCACGCCCTGGTACGCGCGAACGAGGCGTTAACGTCGCGCGGGCAATTACAACCATCAAGTTCAGTTTAAGCGGGCGCTGTGCGGAACGCCACAAAAATGTCGCAGCCGGATGTTTGGAAGCCGCGAGCGGGCTGGGTTGGGACTTGAGCGGGTGCTGGCGGGCGATGCGAAGTTGGAGTGAAGAGCGAAACGACAGGCCACGAAACAGGTTGTATCGGCTTGTTAGGCTAGGAGTTTTTTTACTACTGTGCCTTCCACATCGGTCAGACGGAAATCGCGGCCCATGTAGCGATAGGTCAGGCGCGTGTGGTCGAAGCCCAGGCGATTCAGGATAGTCGCTTGCAGGTCGTGGACGTGGATCTTGTCTTCCACGATGTTGAAACAGAGATCGTCCGTCTTGCCGACGACCTGGCCGCCTTTGATGCCGCCGCCGGCCATCCACATGGAATACGCGACGGGATGATGATCGCGGCCGGCGTTGTCGGCTTCTTCCGGTTTGCGGATTTCGCACATCGGCGTGCGGCCGAATTCCCCGCCCCAAACTACAAGCGTGGAATCCAGCAGACCGCGCTGCTTCAGGTCTTTGATCAGCGCGGCGGCGGGCTGATCGGTGGCGTCGCAGTGCTGCTTCAACTTGGTGTTGATGTTCGTGTGATCGTCCCAGCTTGCATGCATCAGCATGACGAAGCGCACACCGCGCTCGACCATGCGGCGGGCCAGCAGACAGTTGGTCGCGTAGGGGCGCGTGGCTTCTTTGTTCACCCCGTACATTTCGAGTGTCGCGGGCGATTCCTTGGAGAAATCGAGAAGTTCCGGTCCCGCGCTTTGCATGCGAAAGGCCAGCTCGTAGGAAGCGATGCGCGAGGCGATCTCCTCGTCGCCGGTGCTCTTGTAGTGCTCCTGATTCAGGTCGCGCAGGACATCCAGGCCGGCGCGTTGGGTGGTGGGGGTAACGCCGTTCGGGTTGGATAGGTAGAGGATCGGGTCACCCGAGTTGCGGAACATGGTGCCCTGGTAAGTGGAGGGCAGGAAGCCGCTCGAGAAGTTACTCGCACCGCCGCTGGTGCCGACACCGGAACTGAGAACTACGAAGCCGGGGAGATTCTGCGATTCGCTGCCGAGGCCATAGACCGTCCACGCGCCGAGGGTCGGGCGGCCAACCTGAGTGGTCCCGCTGAACAAGAGCAGTTGGCCGGGGTGGTGATTGAACGCGTCCGTGTGCATGGAGCGGATGAGGCAGATGTCATCCGCGCAGGTTGCGATGTGCGGCAGGTACTCCGAGATCTCCATGCCGCACTGGCCGTGTTGGCGGAACTCGCGCTGGCTGGAGAGCACGGCGGCGGTCGGCTTGATGAACGCAAGCTGGAGGTCTTTCGTAATGGAGGGCGGCAGCGGCTTGCCGTTCCACTTGGCGAGCTCGGGTTTGGGATCGAAGAGATCGAGCTGGCTGGGGCCGCCTTCCATGAAGAGAAAGATGACGTTCTTGGCGGTAGCGGGCAGGGGCGGCAGCTTGGGGGCGAGTGGATTTGCACTGCCGGCACTTGCCGCCAGACCGTCGCGCTCGAGCAGGCCGGCGAGAGCCATGGTTCCGAGGCCGCCCGCGCATTCGCGGAAGAATTTGCGGCGGCTCTGGATTTTTTGGAAGTGGTCGAAAGTCATGATTACTCCCTGGTGATGAATTCGTCGAGATTGAGCATTACGCGGCTCAAGCCGAGCCAAGCCGATTCGGACGGCTGCGTTTTGTAGTAGGCCGAGAGGCGCTCGCGCTCGTGGGCATCCGGTTTGCGATCGAGGCACAGCGCGAACAGGTAATTCAGGCGGCCATCGAAGTCCTTGGGCGCTTCGGTTTCGACACGGTAGGCTAGCGCCTGCGCCGCTTCGTAGAACACCGGATCGTTCAACAAGTTCAGGGCTTGCAGGGGAGTGTTGGAAGTGCGGCGGCGCGTGCAGGCGATGTCCGAATCCGGCTCATCGAAGTTATTCAGAAACGGGTAGGGCGTGGTGCGCTGGTAATGGATGTAAAGGCCGCGGCGGTAGCGATCAGAGCCGGCGCTCTCTTTCCATTTGACGCTGTTGGCGTAACCGAGTTCGGCCACTCCGGTGGGCTGCGGGGGACGAACGCTTCGGCCACCGATCGCGGTATTGAGAAGACCGCTCGCGGCCAGGGCTTCATCGCGAATCGACTCGGCCGGGAGACGCAGCCGCAGCTGTCGGGCGAGCAGAATGTTCCCGGGGTCGCGCTCCTGCAGTTCGGGGCGCACATGCGACGACTGGCGGTAAGTCCGAGACATTACCATCAGCTTGACGATCTGCTTCATGCTCCAATCGCGATTGCGGAACTCGACGGCGAGCCAGTCCAGCAGCTCCGGATGCGAGGGCCGATCGCCTTGCGTGCCGAAATCGTCGGAGGTGTAGACGATGCCGCGGCCGAACAGTTCCTGCCAGAAACGGTTGACGGCGACCCGCGCGGTGAGCGGGTTTTCGGGAGCGACAATCCATTGCGCCAGAGCGAGGCGGTTGGCGGGACCGGTGTGCCGCATGGGCGGCAGGAAGTGCGGGGCGTTGGCCTCCACCTCAGCACCATTTTGCTTGTAATCGCCGCGGAGGTGAATGAAGGTCTTGGGCGCGGCGGGATCGTCTTCCATGACGGGCGCTTCAGCGGGCCTGGGGAAATCCGCGTCGAGTTTGTCTAACTTCTCGCGCGCTTCTTTCAGGCGGGCGGCGATTTGTTTGTCCTTGCTGAAAATGGGACCGATGTGGCCCAGGAAGAACTTGGTGAGCCGAACCTGGTCACGGAACCTTCGCTGCTCCGGCTCGGCATTCATCACTTTGTTGGCGCGATCGAAGCCGGCGCGGTATTCGGTGACGTTGAAATCCCAATCGAGGTTTTTGCCGGGATCGCGCATGGCGCTCCGGATGTCCTGCTCCCACTGGCGCTGCAGGTTTTCCACG
>JAOAPQ010000892.1 GCA_025462965.1 Bryobacterales bacterium | reverse complement strand
TGTGTTGGAAGAAAACATCGAAGACCCTTTTTCCGTCGATCAGCCCGAACTCCACCGCATGATTGTGATAACCGAGAATCAAGCCGGCGCTCGCGAGCTTTGTCGATAATGTCTCGAACATTCGCGCCGCCTCCATCCACCCATCTATGGATTGCTTATAGCTGGCCGGCAGACCCGGCACTATCAAAATCCGATTGCCCAGTGCGCGATGAAACTCCACTGTCGAGTCGAATCGATCGAGCAAAAGTGCAATCGGGACGTGCGCGCCGCAGCACAGAAGCCCCTGATGATCGAGCATTCGCCTGAGTTCCGCAGGGCCGTGATTGTAGTACCCGGCAAATTCTACTCCATTGAAACCGATGCCCTTCACTCGCGCCAGCGTTGCCGCGAGGTTTTCTTCACATTGCTTTCGTACTGAAAACAGTTGCAGCGCAACGGGAATACGCCGGGATTCTCCCGCGCTCGCCGCCGCAGCGATTAGGGCGCAACTGAAAGAACGTCGTGAAATCGAACAGTCCAACATGTCCCGGTCTCTCTAGGCTTGCGATCTACCAAAAACAATAGCCGAATGGTGCTCGAAAGGCCGCCGTCGTATGCCCTGCACGGTGCTCCAGAGCACATCTCCGCGTGGCAACTCTCATGATGCAAGATACATTTGGTGCACCGTAAGAATCCAACCAGTGATGCTGAACGCCTCTAAGGGTGAAAAACAATCCCGAGCCAATGCCATCCGGGTCTGGGCGCCGCTTGCGGGCCACGTTGCCGTTCAACTGAATGGGCTGGAAAGGGAAATGGTTCGCGGCGACCTCGGCTGGTGGGAGCTTACCGTTCCTGAGCCGCTGCATGGCGCCGACTATGAATTCATCCTGGACGGCGGCCGTCCACTACCGGATCCTCGCTCGGCAAGTCAACCGTATGGAGTTCACGGCAAGTCCCGGTTTATCGATCATCGTCGCTTCAACTGGGAGGACCATGGCTGGCAGCCACCGTTATTTCGCTGCGGCATCGTGTATGAACTACATATTGGTACGTTCACGCCGGAGGGCACGTTTGAAAGCGCGATCGAGCGCCTGGATCATCTGGTCGCTCTCGGCGTCACCCATGTCGAATTGATGCCGGTAGCCGAATTTCCAGGAGACCGCGGCTGGGGGTACGACGGTGTTGATTTATACGCGCCGCACCATGCGTATGGAGGACCCGACGGACTAAAAAGACTAGTCAATGCATGCCACCTGAAGGGCCTGGCAGTCATTCTGGATGTCGTTTACAACCACCTGGGTCCGGACGGAAACTATCTCGCTCAATTTGGACCTTACTTCTCGGACCGGCACCATACGCCCTGGGGACAGTCCGTGAACCTGGACGGAGAGGAAAGTGAGGAGGTTCGCAGATTTTTTTGCGATAACGCGCTGATGTGGCTTCGGGACTATCACTTTGACGGTCTCCGGCTGGATGCGATTCACGCGCTGCTTGATACCTCCGCTGTCCACTTTTTGGAACAGCTTGCCGTGGAGGTGGACCGGCTCGAGGCAGAGTTGGGGCGAACGCTTATCCTGATCGCCGAGAGCGACCTGAATGATCCTCGTGTTGTTCAGTCCCGGGATATAGGCGGTTACGGCATAACAGCGCAATGGTCCGACGACTTCCACCATGCCCTGCATGTCTGCCTGACAGGTGAACGGCGGGGCTACTATTCTGATTTCGGCACCGTCGCCGACCTGGCCAAGGCGCTGACGAAGGCCTTCGTCTACGACGGGCGCTACTCGGAATACCGCAAGCGCCCTCACGGCCGCCCGCCCCGTGGGGTGCCGGCTTACCGATTGGTCGTTTGTCTGCAGAACCATGACCAGATTGGAAACAGGCCCAGGGGGGAGCGCAGCAGTCATCTGATGTCCGCGGAAGGATTGCTGGTCGGCGCGGCGGTTCTTCTTACCGCCCCGTTTGTTCCGATGCTTTTCCAAGGCGAAGAATGGGGCGCGTCCACACCATTTCAATTCTTCACAGGGCACGAAGACCCGAACCTGGCGCGGGCCGTTTCGGAAGGGAGACGACGGGAATACAGCATCTTTGGCTGGCGGCCTGAGGAGATCCCCGATCCGCAGGCGCGCGCGACATTCGAGAACTCAAAATTGAAATGGAGCGAAATGGCGGAAGGGCCTCACCATAACATTCTCGAAGCCCATCGGAAGTTGATTCAGCTCAGGCGCTCGTCACCGAGTCTGAACGATAGGAGACCCGCGCGGGTTGAGGTGGAAGATTCCACATTGCGGGTCACCCGCGGTGATGTCTCGCTTGTTTGTCACTTCCGGAGAGACCAGCCTTCGGTAACCGTCAGGGTAAACGATCAGGTTGTTTTCAGCTCACAGGAGGAGGTGGAGTTCGTTGACGCCCAGCCAGCCGGCGGATCATGATTGGAGATCATGGGGACTGCCATAGGAACGTTCGAAGTAAAGCTGACTCCTCACCCGCCTGAGGATAAGGCCGCGGGTGCAGGGATCGGCTGGATGTCTATCGACAAACAGTTCCACGGCGATCTGGCAGGGATCAGCAAGGGTGAGATGCTAACCGCCAACACAGCCGTCAAAGGCTCGGCCGGTTACGTCGCGATGGAAAGAGTGGAGGGCATGCTGCAGGGCCGAAGCGGCGCCTTCGTACTCCAGCACAGCGGCACCATGAAGCGCGGGGAGTTCCACCTATCCGTTACTGTGGTACCCGACTCCGGCACTGACCAACTGGTGGGTCTCGCGGGCAAATTGGCTATCAATATCGTCGACACAAAGCACTCGTACGTCTTCGAGTACACGCTGGGCGAAATCCCATAGAATAAAGCCACGCGCTACTCTGTGTCTGTGCCAACGTCTTCCATCACCCTCCAGGAAATCCTGGATTCCGCCGATCCCTCCCTATATGAGGTGAAATCGAAAGCAGCCGTCTCGCGGGGCCTGGTTCCGATCACCGCGGAAATGCTGCTCGAGCGTCCTTCGGGCGACCTTTTCGGCTGGGCTCAAAACGCGGGCATGGGCTGGAATCCCGCCCGCCTGAGCGGAAAAGAAGTCCTGATTCTGAGCACGCACGGCGGCATCCGCCGGCCGGACGGCACCCCCGTCGCGCTCGGCTACCATACTGGCCACTGGGAAGTCGGCCTGCTGATGGAAGCGGCGGCCGAAGAATTGTCTTCACGCGGCGCAGTTCCCTTCGCCGCATACTGCACCGACCCCTGCGATGGGCGCACCCAAGGCACACCGGGCATGTTCGATAGCCTGCCTTTCCGGAATGACGCCGCGACTATCTTCCGGCGGCAGATCCGCTCGCTGCCCACCCGGTCGGCCGTGATCGGCATCGCGACCTGTGACAAGGGCCTGCCCGCGATGATGCTGGCGCTTGCCTCCATGCACGATTTCCCGTGCGTGCTGATTCCCGGCGGAGTTACGCTACTGCCTGAGGAAGGCGAGGACGCCGGACGCGTGCAATCCGTGGGCGCGCGTTTCGCACATCACCAGATCACGTTGGAACAGGCTGCGGAAAACCTGTGCCGCGCATGCGCCAGCCCCGGCGGCGGATGCCAGTTTCTAGGCACGGCGGCTACGTCACAAGTGGTGGGGGAAGCGCTCGGCATGTCGCTCACGCATTCGGCGCTCGCGCCTTCCGGGCATCCCATCTGGCTGGATATGGCGCGCCGGTCGGCCCGGGCGGTGCTCGCGCTCGAATCGCGCGGCATCACCATGAAAGACCTGGTGACGGATGCCTCAATTCGCAATGCCATGATCGTACACGCTGCGTTCGGCGGTTCGACCAACCTGATTCTGCATCTGCCCGCCATCGCGCACGCGGCCGGCTTGCGGAGGCCCACGGCCGAAGACTGGGTTGCCGTCAACCGCAAGATTCCTCGGATTGTCGACGCGCTACCGAACGGCCCAAAGTTCTTCCCGACCGTGCAGGTATTCCTCGCCGGAGGCGTGCCCGAAGTGATGCTGCATCTGCGGCGCGCCGGCCTGCTTGAAACAGGCGTACTCACCGCGAGCGGCGAAACCCTGGGCAAGATGCTCGATTGGTGGGAAGGCTCGGAGCGCCGGAGCGAGCTGCGGCGAGTGCTGCGGGAAGCGGAAGGCATCGATCCAGACGAAGTCATTATGGACGGAGACAGCGCACGGCGGCGCGGGCTGACTTCCACGGTCACGTTTCCGCACGGTAATCTCGCGCCGGGAGGATCGGTGATCAAGAGCACTTCCATCGACCCCTCCGTGGTGGATGCGGATGGCATCTATCGCAAGACGGGAACCGCGCGCGTTTTCCGCACCGAGGCTGCGGCCATCGCGGCCATCAAGAGCAACGGCGCGGACCAGGTGAAGCCCGGAGAAATTCTGGTGCTGATCTGCCGCGGGCCGATGGGCTCGGGGATGGAAGAGATCTACCAAATCACTTCGGCCCTCAAGCACCTCTCGTTCGGCAAGCACATCGCGGTACTAACGGACGCGCGCTTCAGCGGCGT
>JAOAPQ010000851.1 GCA_025462965.1 Bryobacterales bacterium | reverse complement strand
CCCGCTCGTCGCAATCGGCCACCGTAATGTAAATCATCCAATGCGGGGGAACGCCTTTCCACTCGTCGCCGCGCATAGGCATCAGACCGCCGAAGGCGGATTCGCCATTGATCCATTCCACGTACTGGGCGGATTCCACGCCGGTCTCCGGTTTCGTTTTCCATCGGAACAGGCCCGAGTAGAAAGCCGCGGCCGCGGCGGGATCGGGGGTGTGCAGTTCCGGCCAGACAGTCTTGTTGAACGGGCCGGGATGGGTAGCGCCTATGTGCAGAAAGGCCTGCCACAAACAGAAGCTAGCGCCTTGCGAGTCCTGCACGATGGCCATGCGCCCGTGTTCCATCACATCGAAGGGTGCCATAACCAGCTTGCCCCCCAGGGCCGCGACTTTTGCCGCCGTTTCGTCGACATTCTCGGCGGTGAAGTAGACCGCCCAATGGGAGGGAACGCCCGGCTGCCCGGCATAAACCGCGGCCGCGGGATTGCCGTCAACTTCGAAGGTGGTGTAGACGCCGCCGGGAGTCGGGGAATCCGTCCACGTCCACCCGAACATTTGAGAGTAGAACTGTTTTGCGGCTTCGGCGTCGCTGGTTGCGAGCTCGGCCCAGCAGAAGGAACCCGGCGCGTAGCTTTCGATTGCAGGCATGCGTTGCCTCCTTAATCGAAATGATTATATCCGCGCCGAATGACAGCGGGGTGACACGCTACGGCACGCTACATAATATCTTCAGCGGGCGCCGGCAGTGTGGGTTTGTCGCCGGTCTTCTTGTTCATATCGTCCGCAAGGATTACGGCTTCCGCCAGATCCCGCATGGGGCGCCGCAGGCGGCGGCTCTCGTTGCGCAACCGCAGGTAAGCTTCTTCCTCGGTCAGGTTGTGTTTGTACTGCAGGATGCCTTTCGCCCGCTCCACCAGCTTGCGGGTTTCGAGCGTGCGCTTCATTTCGAGCGTCTCGGACATCAGGCGCGCGTTCTCAATCGCGATGGCCGCCTGCCCGGCCACGACCTTGACGAACCCGATCTCGTCGTCGCTGAACACGCGCGGCTCCCGCGTGTAGATGTTGATCGTGCCGATCACCTTGTCGCGCGAACTCAACGGTACGGAGAGCAGCGACGCCAGTCCGGTCTTGCGCGCCAGCTCGGGGTAGCGGTATTGCTTCTCATCGAGCACATTGAGAATCATGATCGGCCGACCCTCGCGTACCACGCGGCCGATGAGAGAATCTTCGATCTTAATCGGCATCTTGTGAAGATACTCAGGCGAGGAGCACCGCGCCGCATTGATCACCAGCTCACGCCGCTCGTCATCCAGCAGCATGATCGAGCACACGGGCGAATCGAGAGTCTCCGCCACCATTTCTGAAATCGCCTGGAGGATGCGATCCAGATAGCTTTCCGCCGCAATCTTCTGCGCGACAGCGGCCAGCGTTTCCATACGCCTGAACGCGGATTGGGACTGCTCCGCCAGGCGCGACTTGGCCAGAGCGCCGCCCATCTGTTCGCCGATGAACGAAACCAGCGCGACCTCGTCCGAAGTGTGCTTGTGCGGCTCACGATGGTGAACGTTGATGACGCCGATCAGGTCGCCGCCGCTCACCAGCGGAACCGACAGAAAGGCCTCGTACGTGTCCTCGGGCAGCGCATTGAAGCTCTTGAAACGAGTGTCCAAGGCGGCGTCTTTGGGCAGCGCCACCACGGATTTGTGCATGGCGACCCAACCGGTGATGCCTTCTCCCATCTTTAGCCGGATATTGCCGATTTCCGAGCTATGTGGCAGCTGCGAAGCCCGCAGCACTACTTCGTTGGTGGAATGGTCCGCCAGGTAAACCAGGCAGGCGTCCGAATTCGTCACCTGCATGATGAGATCAACGAGCTCACGGAGCATCGTTTCCAGTTCAAGTCCGGAGCTGACTATGCTGCTGATGCGATGCAGTAAGGCGACTTGCGTTCCCATAGATTGGACTGACTCTACCATTTCCAAGGCCATTTTGTGAAAAATCCTCCCGTATAAACGTGCTCTCTCTAGATATCAGTGTAGGAAGCGCATCGAACGCCAGTCCAATTCAATCTTTCTATGTGCAGCATTGGACTGCGGGTGGGTGCGCTGGCATCATGATTGTGTGAAAAAAACAGCGCCCGCACAGTTCCCCATTCTCCCCGAGTTGGCCGATCGCTGGAGTCCAGTGGCCTTTTCTCCGCGCGCGGTTGAGTCCGAGAAACTGCAGCGGATTTTCGAGGCGGCGCGCTGGGCGCCTTCCTCCTCGAATGAACAGCCCTGGAGTTTCGTCGCGGCAACCAGCGACGACCCGGAGGCCTTTGAACGCCTGGCCGACTGTCTGGTACCCGGCAATGCGTGGGCCCGTAAGGCGCCGGTGCTTGCGCTATCCGTCGCTCGGACGGTGTTCGCCGGCACTGCCACTCCGAACCGCCACGCGTTTCACGACACCGGAATGGCTGTGGGCAACCTGTTGGCGCAGGCCACGGCCGAAGGTTTGATGGTCCACCAGATGGCCGGCTACGACGTCGAAAAAGCCCGCCGCAATCTCAGCCTGCCGGCAAATCACGAGCCTGTGGCGATGATCGCGATCGGCTACTACGGCGAGCCTACGCCGGCCCAGCGCGAGCGCGAAGAAAGGCCGCGCACCAGAAAGCCCATCGATCAGTTCGTTTTCAGCGGGCGCTGGGGCAAACCCTTGTGGTAACCGCCTCCCGAATCTGGCCCCTCAGCCACACGTGAGCCGGATCGTTCTGCCACTGATGTGCCCACAGCATTCGCGTCACAAACCTGGGAAGAGAGAGCGGCAGGGGGCGAATTGCGAGATCCATGGCACGCTCGAACTCCCGCGCGAGCCCGGCCGGCACACAGGCAATCAGGTCCGATTCCGCAACGGCTTTCAGAGCCGTCAGGAAATGAGGTGTAGCCAGCCGCAACCGGCGCCTGAGTCCGTGCGAAGCCAATTCCTGGTCGACGATTCCCCAGGGTTCCAGCCGGTAGATCACCGCCGCATGGTCAAGTTCGGCGAACCGTTCCAGTGTAAGGCGTTTTCGAAGAGCCGGGTGCCCGCGGCGCCCCACCACCACGTTGTCCTCCTCGAAGAGCGTCTCCGAGAGCGTACCCTCCCCCAGACTGCGTGGGTCGGGGAAGAAGCCGATCGCCGCGTCCAAGGCGCCATTCCTCAGGTCGCTTTCGGGAACGCTGAACAACGTGTCCACGCGCCTCACCTGCACGCTCGCGCCGCTGGATTCCCCGCACGTTCGCTCCACAATGGCAGCCTCCAGCCGCCACTCGGAGTAGTCGTTCATCGCCAGCCGGAACGTCCGGACGGTGGTCGCGGGATTGAAGACAGGCTCGCCCGAAAGTGCGGAACGCGTGTGCGCGAGCGCCGCGCGGACTGGTCCGGCCAACTGTTCGGCCCGGGGGGTGGGGCGCATTCCCGTCGCGGTGCGGATAAAGAGAGGATCGCCGATAGCTTTCCGCATCCGCCCGATGGCATTGCTCAGTGCCGGTTGACTCAGACCGACGCGCCCCGCCGCCCGGCTGACATTACGCTCATCGAGCAGCGCTTCAAAAACCGGCAGCAAATTCAGATCGAAAGCGTTAATATTCACGCTGTGAATAACTCCCGTCACAATTATCCATAGAACGGAATCGCGACTGATTCGTAGTGGTTATATATGAGATACGCAACGGCCCTCTGCCTCACCCTGGCGGCCTGTTTCGGCGCCGAGACCGCAATCCCGGACACGCGGGCCGGGGACGCTCTTCGATCATGGCTCGAAGCCTTCAATTCCGGTGACCGCGCCCGCGTGGCGGCTCATTACAACAAGTACCAGCCCACCCAGAAAGATCGCATCGATTCCATGATGGGCTTTCGCGACCAGACCGGCGGATTCCAATTGATTCGCGTCGAGAAGAGCGAGCCGCTGCATATGGAAGCTTTGGTGAAAGAGCGCGAGGGCAGCAACTTCGCGCTGGTGAAGGTCGATGTCAGTGATACGGACCCGCCCACCGTCAAACAGATTGGGGTCAGAGTCGTTCCCCGGCCAGCCGATCAGCCGGAGGCGCCACGTCTAACGCTAAGCGAGGCGGTGAAGGCGCTTGAAGGGAAGGCTGCGGACCTGGCCGGGCAGGATAAATTTTCGGGCGCGGTCCTGATCGCACGCGGCGAGAAAATCGTCCTCGAAAAAGCTTACGGCAGCGCCGACCGCGACAAACACGTCAGCAACACTACGGACACGCAGTTCCGTATCGGCTCTATGAACAAGATGTTCACTGCCACGGCTATCCTGCAATTGGCCGGCGAAGGCAAACTGGATCTGGCGGCTCCGGTCGGCAGGTATCTCCGTGATTACCCGAACCAGGACGTCGCAACGAAAGTGACCATTCGCCACCTCCTCACCCACACGGGCGGAACTGGAGACATCTTTACGCCGGAGTACAACAAGAGCCGGCTCGAAACGCGCGAGATTGCGGATTACGTCAAGCTGTTCGGTTCGCGCGGGTTGGAATTTGAGCCGGGGTCAAAGTGGTCCTACTCGAATTACGGCTTCATCCTGTTGGGCGCCGTTATCGAGAAGGTGTCCGGGGGGTCCTACTACGACTATGTCCGCAAACACGTCTTCGAGCCCGCCGGTATGCACGCCACGGACTCGCTGCCCGAGACGGAGGCAGTACCCAAGCGCTCGGCCGGCTACATGCGCAAAGGCGGGGCGTGGGTGAGCAACGCGGACACTCTGCCGTGGCGCGGGACGTCGGCGGGCGGAGGATACTCCACGGTGGGAGATCTGTTCCGCTTCGCACGGGCGCTCTCCTCCGGCAAACTGGTGAAGCCGGATCTCTTCACCCAAATGACATCGAAGCAAGCGGGCAGTCCACAGATGCCTGCCGGTGCGGGATACGGTTTCGGGATGATGGTTTCCGAGGGCCCGGCGGGCAAGAGCTTCGGCCACGGCGGCGGGGCGCCAGGCATGAATGGGGAACTGCGCGTCTACCCGCGTACGGGAACGGTTGTGGCGATGCTGTCGAATCTCGATCCGCCGTCCGCGACGAGACTCGCTGACTTCTTCAGCGAACGCATGCCGGTGGAGTGATCGCCATTCGCCAGCTTGTCCCAACCGGCATCCTTCGCCTTCGTGACTGTGTGTCCTTCAAGGAACGGTATAAGCGGCACGGGCGTACGGTGATCAAAGAGAATGAGCATCGAGGGATGTCAACGAGCGGTTTCGCAGGAGGCGGCGCATCGAGACTGCGGGCCGCGAATTCGAGCACAGCTACGATCTGTTCCCGCGTCAGATCGAACCACTCCATGATTTCCTCAATACTTGCCCCGGATTCCAGGTTCTCGAAAACAGTGGAAACCGGCATGCGGGTGTCTTTAAAAACCCATGCACCGCTAACCTTGCCCGGGATGCTTTCCACGGCGGGACATTGTGACCAGTCGAGAGCTGCCGTTGCCATACTTGCACTCCTTCTCTGAGAATACCGTCACGCCGGGCCTGCCGGGTTAGCCAAGAGCGCCGATCACGACGTAATCCAGGCGCCTTAAGCCGGTTCGACGTGAACCAGCACCTTCGCTACTTGGGGCATGTGCTTTAGTATTTCAGCCTCAACGACGTGCGCAAGAGAATGACCTTCCCGAACTGTAAGGTGCCCAGGGACAAGGACGTGCAGCTCGACGTAATACCGAAAACCAACTTTCCGGACGAAGCACTTCTCGAGTCCGACCACGCCCAGGACGGAGCCGGCAATCCGGCGGACCTCGAGCTCGAGCTGCCTGGGCGGAGCGGTATCCAGCAGCTCAGCAACCGGCGCCCGCAATAGCCGAAGGCCGTTGAAGACGATGATCGGGGAAGCCGCCAAAGCTGCCCAGTCGTCAGCGGCGGGATAACGCGTCAGCAGACCGATACTGATGCCTACAAACGCCAATCCGGACGTGAGGG
>JAOAPQ010000845.1 GCA_025462965.1 Bryobacterales bacterium | reverse complement strand
CGCAGCATTTGGTGGATTCCCAACCTCCTCGCCAGCGTCTTTTACGGCGAAACGTCCATTCGCTACGGATTTGCAAAGTACACAGCGGCCGGAATCGCGCTTGACCTTTTCGTCTACGGATTGATCGGCTCGGTCTTTGGTTTGACGTGGCGGGACCATCGAGGCGGGGCGCGCCTCCTATGGACAGGCGTGGGGGTGGCGGTCGCAGCCTGGTTTCTGCTCTTCCGCATTCTTTGGAAGGGCATGGTTCCGGTCGCGAACATCTACGCGCCCGATCGTCAACTGCTGATCGCGAATCTGATCTATGGGTTCATGCTCACCAGGTTTCCCAAACGGGCCGCGCGGCTTGCCGCCTGGTAAATGTCCGGTAAACTAGAGGTCTTGGCGGGGTGATGAAATCGGTATACATAGCGGACTTAAAATCCGCTGGTTCGCAAGGACCGTGTGGGTTCGAGTCCCACCCCCGCTACCAGCGTTTCCCGCTACACCGGTTTGCCGTTACCTGCCGCGCCGGGGCCGATCAGCTGCAGAATCTCCTGCAACGGAATCTTCAAGCGGCTGGGGCTTGCGATTAACTCGGCTCTCAACTCGATGAGCGCCTGCTGCAGCATGAACGCCTCCAGCAGCACGCGTAAACCTGCCTCGCTCGTGGGCAGGTAACGTCCCCGATCCGCTGTTTCCAGGTATCCGCGGAGGAACGCGGCGCTCACCCACCGGTACCAAACCCGCGCCCAGGCTTCCAATGGCTCCGAATCGCCGGTGGGAACCACACCCGGGACGTCCCCGAAGAGCGCCGCGTAGGAGGCATACCTGAATGAATTCAGCATCTGGGCGACATCCCGAAGCGGCGAGCGCTTAATCCTTCGTTCGCTCAGGTGCTGGGTCGCGTCCCCTTCGAAATCGATGATCACAAAGTCCTTTCCTGTGTCGAGCACCTGGGTCAGGTGGAAATCCCCGTGGATTCGCGTGCGATAGGCCTGGACCTTCTGCTCGTCGATCGATTGGAAGCGCTTGTGGACATCTACCTGGCGTTCCAGCAGACGCGCCGCATCGGCGGCGAGACCTTCCGGCAACTCACCCACGCGGTTTCGCAGTTGCTCAAACACGCGGTCCGTCATGCTGACCAGTCCGTGATAAATCGAGCGGCGGTAGTGATCGGTAAACGGCTCGCGCTCGAAGGCGGGTTCAAAGGCGTCGCGCGAAAGGACATTGTGCATTTCCGCGGTGCGCTGACCGAGCGTACGCACCCTCCCGAGATAGTCGCCAATCACGGTGCGGAGCGATTCGGGCGGGTCCTCGGACGCGAGTTCAAGAGAATGCCTTGACTCCCCGAGAAGGGACTCGTCCGCGTTCGCCAGTTGCGTGTATTCGAAGAAGCGGCTCAGGCTTGTGACGGTTAGCCCGTAAGCCAATCCTTCATTCGCGACAAACCCGTGCAGCACCGCCAGCGTGATCGGCTGTTCATTCGGGGCGCGATACTCTAATCCACCCGCTAACACGGCCGCATGTTCCGTGCCGCCATGGCGCAATAAAAACTCGCCGAGCTCAACCTCGGGGTGAGTTCCTGCTTCCAGACGCCGGAACATTTTCATGATGAACCGGTCTCCATACGCAATGGAACTGTTACGTTGCTCCGCCTGCAGGCGGTAAGGTTCCAGGTTCGGGTGCCGCGGTCCCCAGAGTTGATGAAAAGCGGGAGTGCGCCATGCCACGAGTTCGCCGCGTTCTCCGCGGAACTTGCGCCGCCTTGCGATACCTTCCAACAACGCGTTCGAGAAATCCTTGTTCCACATGGCTCCGAAGACCACGCCCTGCTCGCCTTGGGAGTTCGTGACCTCCGTCAAGATCACATCCCCGGATTCCTTTTTCAGCCGCTCCGCCGATTCGCCCACGACGAGAGAAACGGAAAGCCCGTAGAATTCCGGCTCCCCTTCGTCATATTCGATTTTCACGATGATGAAAGCGGAAAAGCCCTTCTCCACCGGAATCAGGTCATGCACTGTTACATTACGAATTCGCCGCCGCTTTCCGAGGAACCAGCGCCGGGTTGAAAGGAACTGCGGGAGCGTCCGCACCAGTCTGGCTCGCCCCTGTTCGCCCCAAAGATCCGCCCATGCCCCCACCAGAAGCGGGACCGCCGACCGTTTGGGTTGGTCCGGGCTGACTTCCGCCTTAACCTGCCTGGATTCCAGCGAAAACCAGTAGAAGGCATTTGGCCCAAGCGTAAACAGGTAGCGTTGATCGGTGATCGCCGGAAAATCGGTCCCGCCAAACAGCTCGACAGGCGTCATTCCCTGAAACTCCTGAAGGTTCAGCTCCACTGGCTGGACGAAGCGCGATAAGTTCGCGATCACCAGAATCGTCTCGCCCTCGAATTTCCGGTAAAAGGCCAGCACGCGGCGATTCGTCGGGTAGAGGAAATCGAGTGTGCCCCTGCTGAAAGCTTTGTGCTGCCTCCGCAACCTGATCAGCCGCCGCATCCACCACAACATCGAGTTCGGATTGTTCTGCTGCGCATCCACATTGCGGGTTTCATAGTGGTATTCCGGGTCGATATTGACGGGAAGATACAACTTTTGCGGATTGGTGCCTGAGAAACCCGCATTGCGGTCTGAAGACCATTGCATGGGTGTCCGGACGCCGTTCCGATCGCCGAGGTAGAAGTTGTCCCCCATGCCAATCTCGTCCCCGTAGTAAATGACCGGTGTACCGGGCAGTGAGAGTAACAGGGCATTCATTAGTTCGATCTTGCGCCGGTTATCGGCGAGCAGCGGGGCGAGCCTTCGCCGGATGCCCAAATTGATTCGCGCTTTCCGGTCGTCCGCGTAGGTGCGGTACATGTAGTCGCGCTCTTCATCCGTCACCATTTCCAGCGTCAACTCGTCGTGGTTCCGCAGGAACAGGGCCCACTGACAGCTATCCGGAATGGGGGGAGTCTGCTTCATGATGTCAATCACCGGGAAGCGATCTTCCAGCCGCTGCGCCATGAACAGCCGCGGCATCAGCGGAAAGTGAAAATTCATGTGGCATTCGTCGCCTTCGCCCATGTATTGGATCGCGTCTTCCGGCCACATGTTGGCTTCCGACAGCAGCATGCGTCCTTTGTAATGCGAGTCAAGGTGGGCGCGCACTTCCTTCAGGTAGGCATGGGTTTCGGGCAGGTTTTCGCAATTGGTGCCCTCGCGCTCGAACAGATACGGCACGGCGTCCAGACGAAAACCATCCACCCCCAGGCCGGCCCAGAAGTCCAGGACACGCAGCATGGCGCGCCGCACGGCCGGGTTGTCGAAATTCAGATCCGGTTGATGGGAATAGAACCGATGCCAGTAGTACGCCTTCGCCACCGGATCGTAAGTCCAGTTCGATGTCTCAAAGTCGGTAAAAATGATGCGCGCGCCCTGGTACTTTTCCGGTGTATCGCTCCAGACGTAAAAATCCCGCCAGCTCGAGCCGGGAGCAGCGCGCCGCGAGCGCTGGAACCATTCATGCTGGTCGGACGTGTGGTTGAAGACCAGCTCCGTGATTACTTTCAGGCCACGCTTGTGCGCTTCTTTGAGGAAAACCTGGAAATCGCGCAATGTCCCGTAGGACGGATGCACACCCATGAAGTCGGCGATGTCATAGCCGTCGTCTTTCCATGGCGAAGGGCAGAACGGAAGCAGCCATATGGCGGTTACTCCCAAATCCTTGAGGTAGTCCAGCTTCTCCGTGAGGCCAGGAAAATCTCCAATGCCGTCGCCGTTGCTGTCGTAAAACGCGCGCACGTGAAGCTCGTAGATCACCGCGTCTTTGTACCAGAGAGGATCGTTATCCGGCGTCGCCATAGACTTCCTTATTATCGAGAATGGATTTCAGCAGCAGCGCAACCTCAGTCGTATCCGCGAGCTGGTAGCGGGCCGCCGTCCGGTCCGAAGCACCTACAAGGATGGTGAATGCTCCGGGAAGAACCCGAAATGCGTCCTCATCCGTGGAATCGTCGCCAATGTAAATCTCCACGGCCGATTCCAGACCGAGCGCCTTTCGAATCCACAGCACTCCTTCGCCCTTGTTCCACGCCACGCGCGGCCGGATCTCGACGACCATTTTGGCGTCGCGGAGAACAAGGTGTGGATCGTCGGACGGCACCAAGCTCTTCACGAGAGCCACGACTTCACTGCGTCGCGATGCTTCCACACGGCGGAAATGGACACTGGCGGTCAACCCCTTATCTTCCATTTGAGCTCCGGGAATGAGGGCCAATTTTTCGCCGAGCGCAGTAAGCACATCGTGCATACGGGGTCGCGAGGGCGCCGCCTCTTTCGCATGGTAAGACAAACCGGGCCCCTGAATCTCGAGGCCATGATTCCCCGCGTACACCAACCCTGATATACCCACACAATGCTTCAAATCGGCGATGGCCCGGCCGCTTACGATGGCGATGGTGAACCGCTTGTCCGAGGCGAGCGCGGAAAGCGTGTCGAGCACGGGTTGGGGCGCGCGAGCATCCTCGGGGCGCTCGACAATCGGAGCAAGAGTGCCGTCAAAGTCAAGATAAAATGCCGCGCGCGTGGCGGTCTTCAACCGCTCACGCAACTCCTCCGACAGTAGTGCGAGGCTCATTCCAGTCTCAGCAAAGCCGATAGCAACTCGGATGCCCACCGATAGATATTGTTCTGCTTCAGCGTGGTGCGCAGCTTCCGCATCCTTCTCCGGCGTTCTTCCTCCGGCATTTCGAGTGCCGTCCTGTACGCGGTCGCGAGTTCCTCCACTGCGAACGGATTTACGAGCAATGCCTGCGACATCTCCCGTGCCGCCCCGGCAAACCGGCTAAGCACCAGCACGCCGTCGCCATCCGTGCGGCTCGCCGCAAATTCTTTGGCCACCAGGTTCATGCCATCGTGCAGGCTGCTGACCACAAAGAAGTTCGCGAGGCGATGCAGCGCAACCATCTCCGCGGCGTTGTACTGGCCTTTGCACAGCGCGACCGGCTTCCAGGTTCTTGTTCCCCATCGTTTATTGATTTCACGGACCAGATTCGTGATCTCATCGTCCAAAGCGTGGTAATCCGGGATCTCTCCCCGGCTAGGGACGCCGATCTGTACGAAGACCAGCCGCTCGCGATACTCCGGCGAGCGCTCCAGAAGCCGGTTGAAAGCCCGCAGCCGCTCGGGAATGCCTTTCGTGTAGTCGATTCTATCGATCCCGGCGCCCACCAGCTTGCCTTCGAGCTTCAGTTCACGCACCCAGTTCTCACGTTCGGCGGCGACTTCCGCGCTGTCGCCGAGCGCGGAGAATTCTTCGAAATCGATACTGATGGGAAACGCTCGCACCAGCGTGGTGTGGCCGTTGCGAGTAAGGTCGAAACCGGTCTGGTCGGCGCGCGCCTCGATGCCCATCCGGACGGAATCCGCGAAGTTGCGCGAATGGTAGCGAAGGTGGAAGCCCATTAAATCGTTCCCGAGCATCCCGTCCAGCATCTCCTCGCCCCACGGGAATACCCGGAAGATCTCCGCGGTGGGCCAGGGAATATGCCAGAACTGCGCCACTATCAGATTCGGGTTGCGCTCCTTGAGCATGCGCGGCAGCAGCGCAAAGTGATAGTCCTGAATGAAAACGAGCGCCGGTTGATCGGCGGCTTCATCCAGCACGGCATCGGCGAAAAGCTGGTTGACCTCGCGATAAGCGTCCCAGTATCGCTGCTCGAACAACGGCCGTGTGAACACAACGTGGCATAAAGGCCAGATGATCTGGTTCGAGCAGCCGTAGTAGTAATCGTGCTCCTGCTGTTCCGTCAGCCAGACGCGCCGCAGAGTGTACTTAGGGTCGAAAGGGGGAACGCAGACCTCGTTGCGTTCATTTACGGTTTCGCGGTCGGCGTCGCCTGCGCCATGAGCGATCCAAACACCGCCGCACACGCGCAGAATGGGATCTAGCGCCGCCGCCATCCCGCTGGCTGGTTGCTGGACTTCGATCCGGCCGTCCACCCACCGGTGCACATAAGGCTCGCGATTGGAAACCAGGATCAGCTTGTGGCCAAGCAGCTGCTCCCGGACCAATGCGATCAGTTCATCCTTGGTCCACACCGAACTACCCGCTGAGCGCAGAGTGCCGGCTACCTTACTGGACGATGACACCGCAAGCAATGCGGTCGCCGGCATTACCCGCCGGATCCGTCTTCATGTCGTCGGCCTTGGCGTGGATCACGAGCGCCGTTCCTCCGCTGGCGAAAATCGAATACTTCCCGCTGCTCATGGCGGCGTCCGGAGCTGTAACGGTTGTCTCGGCCTTGCCATCCGAACTTACTGTAAAATTCCGCATGTCGCCGGCGTGAGAACCCGCCGGGTTGTCCAGGCCGTGCTGGTGGCCCGCGGGGTTAAAGTGCGGGCCGGCGGATCTGAAATCGGGTCCGTCGCATTTCGCCACTGAGTGAATGTGAATGGCATGATCGCCTGGGGGCAGGTTCATCAGATTGAGTTTGATCTGAACTCCCATCTGCGCACCCTCGCTGGCGGAGGAGAGCGTAGCGGTGCCGACGCTCTCGCCTTTCGCGTTCTTCAATTCGACAGTTTTCGTTTGGGCGATCAGCGAAAGGCTCGCGGCCAGCAAGGACGCGGTGACGATCGTGAGCGTGTTCATGACTTCATCATAAGCTGCTTATATGGCAGAAAACTCCCGAATCCTCATCGATGCCGTCATCTTCGACTACGGCGAGGTGCTCTCCGAACGCGCCGATCCCGTTCACATAGCCAACATGGCCCGGATCGCGGGCATCGGCGAGCAAGCTGTCACGCAATTCTACTGGAAGTTCCGCGATGAATACGACCGCGGAACCTTCGACGGCCAAAGCTACTGGGCGGCGATCGCCGAGGCTGCCGGGGCGCCCTTTTCCGGCGATCAGATTTCGGCCCTGATACAGGAAGACGTGAAAAGTTGGAGCCGCATTCGCAAACCTATGCTGGCTTGGCTGGATAAATTACAGCGGGCCGGCATCAAAACCGCGGTGCTGTCCAATATGATGACGGATCTGCTCGCTCACATGCGGCAGGAATTCGATTGGCTGAATGCCTTCACCTGCCAGACCTATTCCTGCGAAATCGGCGCCGTTAAGCCCGAAGAGAAGATCTACCGGCATGTGCTCAATAATTTGGCCGTTCCGGCCGGGCGCGCGCTCTTCGTCGACGATCGCGAAATAAATATCCAAGGCGCTCGCGCCGCGGGCATGCACGGAATCGTGTTCAAGTCACTGGAGAGCCTTCGCGACGAACTCGCGCGCGGATACAACGTGCCATTGCCTGACTTAGTTACATAGCCCATCCAATGGATTAGCCGGTCTGACGCCGTCGCGTCTCGCTCTTCATATGGCGTAGCGCAATTCCCCGCCCCGTAAGCTTGTGGCAGCCCAATCACTCGCGGCAGTCGGTCAGTTAATCTTCAGCAGCGCCCCGCGAACACAGGGAGAGCTGCAGATATCGCCCTCCGTAAAAATTCAATCCTGACCTGGAATAAACGCCGAGGCCCCACGGTATTTGAGTCAGAACAGCACGCAAATTGAGCTTCGAAGGAGAAACTTTGTCTAAACTAATTGTCCACGACCACAACGATGACGGTCTCGACCGCCGCGGATTCCTGCAATGTATGGCCTGGGCTGGAACCGGCGTCATCTGGACGCTGGGCAGCGGTGTCCTGAGTTCACAGGCTTTCGGCCAGAACATGGCAGCCACAAAGGGAGAACTCCACTTCGTCCAGATCAGCGATAGCCACATGGGCTTCAACAAGCCCGCCAATCCCGACGTCAACGGCACATTGCAGGCGACGATCGATAAGATCAACGCCCTGCCGCAACAACCCGAATTCATCATCCATACCGGTGATCTGAGTCACTCCTCTAAGGCCGAGGAATACGACACTCTCGATCAGATGCTCAAGAGCGCAAAGCCGAAGGACGTGTTTTATGTGCCGGGTGAGCACGACACTGCGACAGACGATGGCAAACAGTATCTGGAGCGGTACGGCAAAGAAGCGAAAGGCCGTGGCTGGTATAGCTTCAACCACAAAGATGTCCACTTCGTCGGGCTATCGAACGTGGCGGCGCTGGAAGGTCTTGGCAAGCTGGGTACGGACCAGATCGATTGGCTGGAAGCCGATCTCAAGGGCCAGCCCGCCAGCCGCCCGATTGTCGTCTTCGCGCATATCCCGCTGTGGTCGGTCTATCCCGAATGGGGGTGGGCAACCGCCGATAGCGCACAGGCGCTCGGCCATCTCAAGCGCTTCGGTTCGGTAACGGTTCTGAATGGCCACATTCACCAGGTAATGCAAAAAGTCGAAGGCAATGTCACATTCCATACCGCGATGTCGACGGCGTTTCCACAACCGGCACCGGGCGCGGCCAAAGCTCCCGGTCCGATGAAGGTACCGGACGACAAACTGCGCAGCGTGCTCGGTATCGCCAATGTCCAATCCGTGATGAAGACGCACAGTCTCGCGATTGTCGACTCAGCGCTGGCGCCCGCGGCATCAACTCCGGGGGGAGGGGAGTAACATGCCCGGCCGGCGCAGGCTGCGTCTCGTCATCGGCGCACTATCCGCTGCGGTGGTGGTCTGCACGACTCTTCCCTCCTCCGGGAGGGCCCAGACCGCTGAGGGCGGCGGTCAGGCGTTGTTTGAAAAACGCTGTGGCGGCTGCCACGCGGTTGATCGTGATAAGGAAGGGCCGCGTCTCGGCGGAGTCTATGGGCGTCCTGCCGCGTCGGCCGCGTCCTTTGGTTATTCCGAAGCTCTGAAGAAGTCCAAAATCACGTGGAACGCTGAGACTCTCGACAGGTGGCTAACGGATCCCGACAAGCTCGTTCCCGGTAATGACATGTCTTTCCATGTGGAAAAGCCCGATGAGCGTCGGGAGATCATCGCCTACTTGAAACAGACCTCGGGAAAGTAAGTGCAAGGGAATAAATGGGGCGTTGAAGAGGTTAACAGTGTCAGTGAGGTGATATTTTGCGATTTCAATATTCATCATTCAGCGTGATCCTGTGCGTTCCCGCGCTATTCGCACAGGTCGAGCCAAACGCAGGGAAGTGGCGCACCTGGGTACTTCCGTCGGCGGCGCAGGTCCGATTACCTGCACCGCCGAATGCTTCTGAATCCGCGGCGGAAATTCAGACCTTGAAAAGTCTGATCAAGGAATCAACCCCGGACGTCAAAGCCCAGATTGCATACTGGGACTCGGGTTCGCCAGGCTACCGCTGGATTCAGCTGGGCTCGCAGCAGTTGCTCGCGCAGAATGTAGCCCCGACGCTGTATACACGCGCCATGGCGATGCTCAGCGTTGCGATATACGACGCTACTGTTGCGGCCTGGGATTCCAAGTTCGCCTACAATCGTCCGCGCCCGTCCGCGCCTGACGCGGGCATCCAGGCGCTGGTCAGCGTTTCGAGCAACCCCTCGTATCCATCCGAGCACGCGGTGGCGGCGGGCGCCGCCTCTGTCGTACTTGCTTATTTGTTGCCGAATATGGGTGAGACGTACGCCGACCTTGCGGAGGAAGCTGCCCGCTCCAGGCTATACGCCGGAGCGGCTTATCCCAGCGACGTCACGGCTGGTCTGCAGCTCGGGCGGCAAGTGGGCCTGATGGTGATAGCTCACGCGCAGGCCGATGGTTCCACCGCTACTTTTACAGGAAGCTTTCCGCCGGCGCCTGGACTCTGGAGCAGCGCGACGCCGGTGACGCCGCTCGCCGGCAATTGGACGCCGTGGGTCTTATCCTCGGGGAGCGATTTCCGGCTGGCACCGCCGCCTGCCAGCGGCTCTCCGGAGAATGACGCCCTGGTTGCGGGCGTGAAGAATTTCGTTCGTACCAATTCTTCGAATCATTCCGCGTGGTTCTGGCAGCCCTCGTTTGCCGTTCCGTGGCTCGACGCCCTGAACCGTGAAATTTTTGAAAACCACCTTGATGGTAACGCGCCGCGCGCGGCCCGTGCCTATGCCCTCGAGACCATCGCCCAGCACGACGCTACGATCGCCTGTTGGGACACGAAGTACGCTTATCTCGAGATGCGGCCCAGCATGGCCGATCCCAGCATCGTTCCGCTTTTTGCCAATCCGCAACACCCGGGGTTTCCGTCCGGGCATGCCTGCGCATCGGGTTCCTCCGCCGCGGTGATAGGGTATCTCTTCCCGAGCGATGCGCAAGCCTTCGCGGCCATGGCCGTCGACGCTGGCACCTCAACGTTTGACGCGGCAATTCATAACAGCTTCGACGTGTCGCAAGGCCTCGCGCTCGGAACCAAGGTCGGACAGGCAGTGGTGGATCGCGCCCGCACGGACGGAGCCCCGTAGTCGCGCTGGTGAACCAGGGAGCTTGAGAACTTATGTCCAAACGAAATTTCATATTGGTCTGCGCACTTGCAGCCGCGACCGCGGGTCTGTGCCCGGCAGCAAACGTATTTGTCCAGCACAATCTTGTCTCCGATCTCGCGGGCATGGCCGACGTCGTGGATCGCTGTTTGGTCAACCCGTGGGGAATCGTGGCCTCACCTGCCAGTCCCTTCTGGATTTCGGACAACGGCACAGGGCTTTCGACGCTGTACAACGGCAATGGCACGTCGACGGCGCTGATCGTGGCCATTCCCGGACCGAACGGCACTGCGGCTCCCGCGCAGCAATGCGGCAGTTCGTCGTTTGGACCCGGCGCGCCCACCGGCACCGTATTCAACGACACGGGTTCCTTCATGACCGGAATCGCGCCCGCGAGCTTCATCTTCGCGACTGAGCAGGGGCTCATCGTGGGATGGAACGCCGCCGCCGGACAGACGGGCGTCGTTCTTCAGGATCGCTCCGCTACCGGCGCGGTCTATAAAGGCCTTGCCATCGCGACCCGGTCGCAAGGCCCGCTGCTCTATGCCGCGAACTTCAACGCCGGTAAAGTCGACGTGTTCGATGGCTCCCTCAGCGCAGTGTCCTTGCCCGGCGGGTTCGTTGATCCTTCCATCCCGGCGGGCTTCGCGCCCTTCAATATTCAGAACCTGAACGGCTCGCTGTATGTCACTTATGCGAAGCAGGACGGTAAGCGCCACGATGATGTCGCGGGGCCGGGCAATGGATACATCGACGTATACGATCTCAATGGATTACTGCTGCAGCGGCTCGTCTCCGGTGGCCAGCTGAATTCTCCTTGGGGTCTTGCGATGGCGCCCGCTGGCTTCGGCGATTTCGGTGGTGCAGTGCTCGTCGGGAATTTTGGAGACGGCGCGATTAATGCGTTCGACGCAGTTAGCGGCCGGTTCCTTGGCGCTCTACAGGGTGCCACGGGCAAACCGATCCACATATCGGGTTTGTGGGGCCTCACGTTCGGGAACGGCGCACGTTCCAATCCCGGTGCGGCGCCTGCTGGCGGCGACGCAAGCCTGCTTTATTTCACCGCCGGCATCGCGGGGCCAGACACCGTCGAGTCGCACGGTCTGCTCGGAACAATCGGTCCCGCGCCGGCCATCCTTCCGAATGGCGTTCTGAATTCCGCCAGCTTTGGCGGCTCGGTCGCGCCAGGCGGCTTCGCCTCGATCTTAGGGTCCGGCCTTGCGGCGACTACGCGTAGCTGGGTCACAGCCGACTTTGTAAACGGAAAGCTACCGGTGCAACTGGACGGCGTCTCGGTTACGATCGATGGCGCGCCGGCGTATGTTTACTTCGTGAGCCCGGGTCAAATCAACGTCATTGTTCCGCCAGATTCCGCCCAGGGGAACGTGCCTGTTATTGTTTCCAATGGGAACGTCGCCAGTGCATCGGGCACAGTGAAAATGCAGCCGGTTGCGCCGTCATTGTTCGTTGCGGGCGGAAGATACGCGATCGCGACGCACGCGAGCGGATCATTGATCGGTCCGGCTACTCTGTTCCCAGGTGCGAGCACTCCAGCCAACCCGGGGGAGAAGATATCGATATACGGAACCGGGTTCGGTCCAACCAATCCTGACATGACTGGCCTTCTGCTGACTGCAGCCGTCCCAGCAGTTACGCTGCCCACGGTCATGATTGGCGGGCAGGTGGCGACCGTGATCTCTAACAGTCTCACGCAGGCCGGTGTCTACCAGATCAACGTTACCGTTCCGGCGCTGACTACCGGCGTGACCGCCGCCGATTTCCCTATCGTGATCTCTTCCGGGGGCGTCAGTTCGCAAGCCAATCTGTTCATCACCTTGCAACAGTAGCGCTCTCGATGATCAATGGAGTATGTGCGATGCATCGTTCG
>JAOAPQ010000814.1 GCA_025462965.1 Bryobacterales bacterium | reverse complement strand
CGGCGCATGGCCATCTTTGTTCCTCTCTGGAAGGAACATCGCGTCATCCGCCGGATGGTGGAGCATAACATCGCCACGCAAAAATATCGGAATTACGACTTCTTCATCGGCGCGTACCCGAACGATGCACCCACGGTTGCGGCCATTACGGAACTCGAGCAGCGTTTCGCGAATGTCCACATTGCTCAATGCCCGCACGAAGGTCCGACATCCAAAGCCGACTGCCTGAACTGGATATACCAACGCATGCTGCTTTTCGAAGAGGAGCATGCCACCCGTTTCGAGATGGTCCTGACGCACGACGCCGAAGACATCATCCATCCCGAAGCGCTGCACTGGACGAACTACTACGCGCAGTGGAACGACATGGTGCAGATCCCTGTGCTGGCTCTGCCGACAGCTTGGAGGGAACTGACGCACGGCGTCTACTGCGATGAGTTCGCGCAATTCCAGCTTCGCGACATGCCGGTGCGGAACATGCTCGGCGGGTTCGTTCCGTCCAACGGCGTAGGGACGGGATTCTCTCGCAATGCGATCGAGAAGCTGGCGACGGCCTTCTCCAACCGCATCTTCGAGCCCACGTGCCTCACCGAAGACTACGAAAACGGGTTCCGGGTAAACCGGCTGGGATGCCGTCAGATCTTCGTCCCGCTCCAGCGCTGCGGGACGAGCTTCGTCGCAACTCGGGAATACTTCCCCAAAAAGTTCCGGACGGCCGTGCGGCAAAGAACGCGCTGGAGTATGGGAATCGCGCTGCAATCATGGGAACATCACGGCTGGCGGGAGACGCTTTCGCAGGCCTATTGGTTCTGGCGGGACCGGAAAAATCTGCTGAATAATTTGCTAACTCCCTTCCTGCATCTGCTGTTCCTTTACGGCGCCGCGACTTTCGTCTGGAGTTGGCACGCCCACGAGCCGTGGGGCCTCGGGAAACAGATTCACACCCGTTTGCCGGCTGCGGCAGGGGTGGTGCTGGCGGCCCTTACGGCAGCGCACATGGCGATCCGCGCCGGATGCGCCGCTCGTATCTACGGCGTGAGATTCGCGGCCTTCGCGCCCCTGCGCACTCTTTGGGGCAGCTGGATCAATTTTTTAGCGGCTGCCTCAGCGATCGGGTGCTACGGTCTCGCGAAACTGCGTGGCAAACCCCTTGTTTGGCTGAAAACAGAACACACCTATCCGAATCGGTCGGCGCTGCGGGACGACGCGATCAGTCTCGATCTGAACCTGCCGCTCGGCAAACCGGCATCCGTGTCGCGCGGAGCCACTCGCGCCATACCGGCAGCGGTTGCGCGGAAGTGGCGTGTGCTGCCGTTCAAAATCGCGGCTGGGCATCTGCATGTCGTCGGTTCGGAACCCCCAACAGACGAAATGCAGGCCGAATTGAAGCGGTTCTCATCGTTCGAGATCCGGTTCCAACTCGTCACACCGGCGGACTTTGCGGAACTCGCGCAGGAATACCTGCCTGCGGGCGATCAGACGGCGTCAGAAACCTGAATCGCGCTCGTGGGACAATTCTCCGCGGCATCCATCAGCAAACGCCTCTGTTCCTCGTTGACCTCGATAGGTTGGGGAACGCTTACGAATGCGATGTTGTCTTCATCCAGTTGGAAATATTGCGGCGCCGCGTCCACGCAGGCGGCGGCTCCAATGCACAAGGTCGGATCGACTGCGACGGTAAGCTTTGGCATGCTCTATTCGTAACGCAGCGCTTCCACGGGGTCAAGCCGCGAAGCTTTCACCGCCGGCCACGTACCGAAGAAGAGACCAACCGCGACAGATACCGTGAAACCCGTAATCACCGCCCAGCTCGGCACTACCGAAGGCAGCGACGGAACCAGCGCGCTCACCAGCAGCGTCACCAGGATCGCGATCACGATCCCCAGCACTCCCCCTATGCCCGTCAGCGTCATCGCTTCCATGAGGAACTGGCCCACAATGTCCCGTCGCCGCGCTCCGATTGCCTTGCGGACGCCGATCTCGCGAGTGCGCTCGGTGACGCTGACCAGCATGATATTCATCACCCCGATGCCGCCGACCAGCAACCCCAGCGCGGAGATCGCGATGGCAACAAGACCGATCAGTCCGGTGATGTTGTCGAACTGCTGAATGATCTGGTCGGGCGTTGAGAGGCTGAAGTCGTTCGGGGCGCTGCCCTTCAGATGGCGAATGCGCCGCATGATGCCTTCCACTTCCGAGTATGCATCCTTGCGCAGGCCGGGCTTTGCCTTGGCGACAATCATGAAGCGGTCGATCTGCGGATACCGGTTTTGCGCCGTCCGCAACGGCAGCGTGATTTGCGTATCGGCGTCGTTTTGACCAAAAAATCCGCCTTTGGCCTTGGCATTCACACCGACGATGACGTACTGCGCTCCGTTGAGCATGAATGACTGTCCAACCGCATGACCCGCGGGAAAGAGCGTCGCCGCCAGGTCATGGCCGACCACCGCGACGTGAGCCGCTCGCGCGTCCTCTTCCGGAGTGAAATAGCGGCCTTCGTCGAAGTCCCTGGGAGCAAGGCTGGTCATGTTCGGCGTGCTGCCGACCATATTCAGATTATCCGTCTCGAAACCCGGAACTTTCGCCGTAACGGGAGAACCGCCGGTCACTGCCGGGATAAACATCGAAATCCCGACATCCATCAGGGAAGATGCCTGCCGGGCAAGGATATCGGCATACTCCGTGCGAAGCGGACGCCGCTTGCGTTCTTTCTCCGAGCCGTTGCCTTGCGGATTGCCGCTGGTCTTGTAAACGAAGATGTTGTCCGGGCCGAGCTCGTCGAAGAACGTGACCACCCCCTGCCGAAGGCCGGTGAGCAGCGACGCTACCGTAACGACGGTGGTGATTCCGATGACGATTCCGAGAATGGTCAGCAGCGAACGAAACCGGTTCGTCCATACCGCGGAAAGCGCCATCTCGACATTTTGGACCGGGCTGATATTCATCGCTACTCCGAACGCAACGCGGTGATGGGATCGAGTTTCGCCGCGCGCGAGGCCGGGTACCAGCCCGATGCCAGGCCGACCGCGCTCGAAACGAACAGCGAGAGAAAGACGTAAGGCAGGGTGATCTTCAAACCAAGGCCGAAGGCGCGCGCCATGATTTGCGTCAGCACCGCGCCCAGCGCAACACCCAACGCTCCCCCCATGGACGACATCACCACCGATTCGATGAGCACCTGCATCATCACGTCCGAGCGGCGCGCCCCCAGCGCTTTGCGGATACCGATCTCGCGGGTCCGTTCGGTAACGCTCACCAGCATGATGTTCATGATGACGATTCCGCCTACAACCAGCGAGATACAGGTAATTGGAACTACGATCACCGTCACCATGCCAAGCAGGTTGTCGATGAAACCGCGAATGGCATCCGGGGTCAGGGTATCGAACTTGTCCGCTTGGCCCGGACGCTGGTGGAAACGGTTCCGCAAAGAAACGCGTGTAAGGTCGAGCGATTGCTGCATGGTCAGCCCGTTCCCGGGCCTGGGCCGGGCAAAGATCGGAATGTTGGTACCGGGCCCGAACAGCCGGTCGAAGGAAGTGACCGGTATATAGGCGGACTTGTCCTGGCTGTTGCCGAACGCGGAACCCAATTTTTCCTGTACGCCGACCACGGTGAAATCGATGCCATTGATCTTAATCGCCTTACCCAGAGGCGAACTGCCATCGGGAAACAAGGTGGTGCGCGTTTCATCTCCGATTACGGCGACGAACGATCGCGACATTTCTTCCTGTTCAGTGAAAAAGCGGCCTTGGGAGGTGCCGATGTCGCGGATCACCGCCAGGGACGAGGACACCCCGAGAATGGAGGTTTCTTCGCAGATCAGTCCCTCACGCTTGGTGTCGGCCGTCCTGTTCCGATACGGGCTATAGAGCGTAGTGTCTCCATCCGTGGAACGGAGGTAGCGCTCGTCGGCGAGATGCAGCGGCTTGTTGTACTTCATCTTGGCGAAAAACTCATGCCGGCTCTTCGCTCCCATGACTTGCGCCACCATGAATGAATCGCTCCCGAAAGCCTTCGCGGTGCTCTGCTCCGCGTAGACGCTCATACCGTCAATTGCAGATCCGACGAGAATTACGCTCGCCACGCCGATGATAATGCCGAGAAGCGTCAGGAAGCTGCGCAGCTTGTGGGCCCGGATAGAGCTCCAGGCCAGGGCGAGCGCGTTGACCAAGTCGTAGCGCAGCCGGGCGGCCGAACCGATCTCCGCAACTTTGCTCGCACCTTGGCTCATAAGCTATTCATAACGATAGGCGCGGAGGTTTTGTTCCACGTTTCGCTCGAATTTCAGGATAACGTAAGAACAGGGCGACACGCTTCACATGGGAGAACGATTACTTCGCGCGGCCTACGGGATAGAATTCCTGATCGCCCTGGTCGCAACTTTTGAATTCTGGAGCCAGGTGGGCGGCCAATCCCATTTGGATCTGATGGCCTGGTGGTGGAAGTTCGGCCTGTCGATAGGCCTCGCCGGAGTGGTGGTGAAGCTTACGGCGGTGTCCGCTCGCCCGGGCGGCCTGGTTTCAAAGGCCACGGCTTTGTGGATCCTGGCCGTCTTGTTGCTGTTGCTCACCGGCGGGCTCGTTACGTATTACTACCACCAGCACGAGCCGGTGGATGAGGGCAGTGACGACCAGACCCTGACGGCTCAGGGACCGCGCTTGAGTAAGGCGCCTACTGCAACCAGTGCAGCGCGCCCTGGCTGGCCAGAGTACCCGCTACGCGCATCTGCCTTGCTCCACTGGTCAACTGCAACAGCAGAGTGCCATCATCCTGCAGGCTTCCGCTGCCCGTATACGAACCGCTCGCGGCGGCGAGCCGCAAATCACTCAAAGTCAGTTGCGGCGCAGGACCCTTCCAGCCGAATTCGTATTTCCCGGTGACAGTCTCCACATCGTCGAGCACAGAGCGTCCCGCGAAAGACCCATTCGACCGCAGGTTGGCAATGAGCGCCGATCCCGTTCCACGCGTTTGGAGCACGGCGTCCGCGTCCAGCCGGCCCCCCTTCCATTCGACGCCCGCGAGGTTGGAGAACGCCTCGTATGCGGGAAGACCGTTGCGCAGGTCGATGTAAACGCGGGACTTTACCATGCCCGAGCCCATGCGCGCGCTAAGATCCGGCATCGCTACGTGAGTCGTGTCCCAAAGCACTCGCGCGCGGACGCGGTCGAGTTCGAGCGGGGCAAGCGACAATTTGTCCGCGTGCAGTAGACCTTCCGCGTGCCAGTTCGCGAGCCATTCCGGAACCGCCGCTCGCCGCCCAAACCGCATGGCAATCCCCAGTAGCCCGCTGGACCGCCGTAGAACTGGCATGAAAACGTTCTCCAGATCGGCGCCGGCGATCGCGTCCACCGTTAAATCGAAATGGTGCGGCCGCGCCTTACCCTCCTCGTAGCTGTACTCGCCCCGGACGGGGATTCCCGCGGCCGTGGCGCGGATCCGGTCCAGAAACACGCCACGTTCGTCCAGGTGCGCGTGAGCGGATTGGAGCAGAACCGGATCCGAAAATCCCGGAAAAGGCACTGTTGCGTCCGTAAGGACCACGTCGCCGCTCCACATCGGAACTTCGCCGGTCTTGGCGGCGTAGTTCAACTCCCCGCTCCACTGTCCCGCGCCAAGCTGTGACAGCAACGGCGCCGCCGCGAGCGAGGCCTGCTTACCCAGCGCCGCCACATTCATTCCCCTGGATGCGATCTTCACATTCGCGCTTTGCGACGTTATGTTGTAGTCGGCGTCGACCAGCGCTTCTTCCTGATCGACGGAAACGACGCGCGCGGGCCTGAGCCGCACATGCCCGTTGTCCACCAACACTTGGGCCTCCTCGACCTGAAGCGGCGGCGACCCTGGCAGCGCGACCTTCGCCTGGTGCAGCGAAGCCTGGCCATTGAATCCGTTCTGAGAATACCCGATCACCCCATCCGCGATCCCCGTGAACCGCAACCCATCCGGCAGCTGCGCCCCCAAATGCCGGGCGAGAGGTACCAACGGTTCCACGCCCATACGATTCAATTCAATGGACACGCCCCAGCGCGGCTGCGTCCCGTACTGGTTCACCAGGTAGTGAACATTCAGGATCGGTTTCTCGCTTTGTCCGGCGACCCGCGCGTCCAACTCCAGTTGCTGCGCCGGAAAGTTCCAGCGGCCGTGCAGGTCAAGCGGCCAGCTCTCACCTTTCGGAATACTCTGGTCCCAGCCATGCAGATCTTCCACACGCATGCGGCCTTCGATCCGAACGGCGGTAGTGGGACCCTGCAGCTTCGCGCGGCCTGAAATCAGGCCATGCAGGCCGATATCTTCGCCGCGCACCAGCGCCACCATGTCTCCCAATTCACTGCTTTCCAGTTGAAGGTCCAGATCCACGACCCCGGGACGCCAGTTCCCCTTGGCGCGAAAACTTCCGGAACCCCGCGCCGGACGGTCCGCCCGGGCTGGTTTGCCCTGGAACTGGAACCGCCAAGGCTCGCCCTCCGACGACGGCGGAGTAACGTCCAGGTCGGAATCCAGCAGGTACACCATCGACTTCACGTTGCCCGCCTTGAAGTTAATGCGCGCGCCGCGGAGACTGATATTCGGGAACGCGGCGACCACCGCGGGCCGCAGCAGAGTCTCGAAATTCCATCGGTATTCGCCCGAGCCCACGTCGGCGCGCGACAGGTTCAGATAGGCATCTTCGAGCCGCAGCGAAGAAAAGGCCAGATGGCCCGTGAACAGCGACCACAGGCGTGGAATCGCCTCGAGCTGGCCAACATAGAGGATCGGTTCCGCGCCCAATGCCGGGTCTTCCTCAATAACGACATTCTTTACCGTGAATCCCGGGCCGGTCAGCAAGTTAAACCGGATCTCGTCAAACGAGACCTTCCGCGCGAGCGCATTCTCGAGCGCGGTCTGGATGCGGTCGTGGTAACCGTCCGCGTGGAATTTCGGCGCTACCAGGCCGGCTGCCAGCAGACCCGCCAGCACGCCGAACACGATTTTGGCCACTCTCGCGGGTCTCATGCGACCCCGGCCTCAGTACGTTCCCGGAAGGCGCGCAGCGCCTCGGGGTCGTCAATATCGTCGAGAACCCCAGGGTCGTCTACCGCGACGTATCTGGTCTCGGAGGCGCGCGCGCGAAATACCTGGCGCGCGTCGGATTCGAGCGGCACCGCGAGGAACTCCGGAATCAGCTTGCTATGGAAAAAAACGGGATGGCCTTTGCGGCCCCCCCGCACCGGAATATTGATCAGCGCCTGAGAGAACAGCTTTTGGATGGTCCCGGGCGAAGGGTCCGGATGGTCCACCAGCGTGAACAGCACACCGGGAGCATCCGCCGGAACAACGCGCAGGCCGCACTGCATGGAGGTGATCTGACCTTGCCGGTAACCGGAGTTGACAACGATTTCGGCCTCCCGCTTCACGGCGGCGCGGATGGTGTCCGCCTCATGGCCCAACACCACGATCACCGGTGAGCAGTACGCGGAAAAGAGACCGATCAGGTGATCCAGAAAGTTCTCGCCGCGAAACGGCAGCAGCGCTTTCGGGCGGCCCATGCGCCGCGATTCGCCGGCCGCCAGAATGAGTCCGGCGGGTTTCACTTCGCCGGCGCGCGATCGCTCTGATCCGCCGGAACCGAGTGCAATGAGATCGATTTGGAAAGCGCGCGCCAGTTCGCGTCCGGATTGCGCCGCACCGCGATCATCTCCGCCGCCACCGAAATCGCGATCTCCTCCGGCGATACCGCGCCGATCTCCAGGCCCATGGGAGCGAACACGCGCTCCATGGTTGCGCGCGGGATGCCTTCTTTCTCCAGTTCCTTGATCACGTTGATCACCTTGCGCTTGCTGCCGATCATCGCGACATACTTCGCCTGCGTTCCGGCCGCCCAGCGCAGCACACGCATGTCGTCGCGGTGCCCCCGCGTAACGATGACGATGTAGCTGCCTTCCGTGACGGCCAGGCGCGGGAAGACTTCTTCGTACTCACCCGCAATCACTTCATCGCTCTCCGGAAAGCGCTCGCGGTTGGCGAACGATTCGCGGTCATCGATGACGCTGGTGACATACCCCGCCATGGTGAGAACTTTGGACAGGCTCTTCGAAATATGTCCGGCGCCGAAGATGAACGCGCGCGGGCTGGGAATTACCGGCTCGATGAACACATCGAGCTGCCCCCCGCAGATCAAACCGCTGTCGTATGCCGCGTCCTGCCCCAGATTGAAGGTCATGTGCTTCGGCCTTTCTGTATCCATCACTTCACGCGCAGCGTTCCACACCTCCGCTTCCACGCAGCCGCCGCCGATGGTGCCGAGCATCGACCCGTCCTCACGCACCAGGAGTTTGGCGCTCTCAAAACTGGGAATGGACCCACGCACCTTCACGATGGTGGCCAACGCCGATTTTTGCCCAAGCTTCCGTAACCGGATCAGCTCGTCGTAAACATCCATTGTCCTGGATTATAGCGGTTGTGAGTGGAGGGATTCTGTGTCCGGCGTCCGTACAGGCGTAGACTAGGTTTCGACATGATCACACGAAGAAGCTTACTCCTGTCCGCCGCCGCGGCGGCGACCGCCCGCGCCAAGTCGTTCCAGATGCCCCTCGGCGCGGAACTTTATACAGTCCGGAAATTGATCCCGGCCGAGGCCGACGCCACACTCAAGGCGATTGCGGATATCGGCTATAAGGAAGTCGAGTGCGCGCGCGCCGATCTTGCGCTCCTCGCGCCTATTTGCAAGAAGTACGGTTTGAAGCCGGTCGCCTGCCACATGGAAACACCGCTAATCACCGGCACGTGGAAAAACGCTAAGGAAATCAGCTGGGGCGAGGCTCTCGACTCCATGAAATCCGCCGGGGTGGAGTACGCGGTGATGGCTTATGTCGCACCGGGCGACCGCGGCACGGGCGATTTCTATAAACAGCTCGCGGACAAGATGAACGCGGCGGCGGAGCGCTGCCATAAGGCCGGGCTGAAGTTCGCCTATCACAACCATGCGTTCGAGTTTGCCGGTAAATCGGGCGAGCGGCCAATCGACACTATGCTTTCACGCCTCGATTTCAAGTTGGTCGGCCTGGAAGTGGATGTCTTCTGGGTGAGCGTCGCGGGCAATGACCCGGTGGCGTTCCTGACGCAGAACAAGGGCCGCGTCCCGCTTTTGCACCTGAAGGACAAGATCGCGGGATTTCCGACGCAGTATTCGGAATCAGTGAAGCAGGATACGTTCCAGGAAGTAGGCAGCGGCTCACTAGACATCCCCGCTATCCTGCGGACGGCGGCCAGTATCGGCGTCAAACACTACTTTGTCGAACAGGACCAGACGGCGGGTAGCCCCATCGACAGCCTGCGCAAGAGTTACGAGTATTTGCGCAAGGTTCAAGTTTAGGTACCGGGCAGGTTTGAGCCCCGGTCGCGCGAGTGAACGACGCGGTCGAGGATCGCGTCCCACATTCGTAATCGCGCT
>JAOAPQ010000786.1 GCA_025462965.1 Bryobacterales bacterium | reverse complement strand
GCGTTGAAGCTGATGTTCTGACTGATTCGGTGTAACCTCTTCCGATTTGGGCAGTAATCAAATGGTGTATATGCCGGGACAAAACGATGCGGCCCAAAAGATCGCCAAACTGGAGCGGCAGATTAGACGCCTCCAGGCGTTCACCTCGCTCTTGCTCACGATCGCTGCGGCAGGGACATTAACATTGAACACGCGGCCCGCGACGGCGCAGGCGGGCGATGGCATCCTTCGGGCTCGGGGCCTGATCATCGAAGACGCTTCGGGACGAGAGCGGATACTGATCGGCGCGCCGATTCCCCCAGCCACGAATAGAGTGCGGACCGACCAGGCTCGCGCCCGAGAACTCTGGGCCGGGCGGTTTCCGGATCCGGACCGATATATGGAATATACAAAGCCTATAACCACGCGGCCAACGGTATCCTCATCCTTGACGAGCGCGGGTTCGACCGTATTGCACTGGGAGATCCCGTGCCGGACCCGAACATAGGCAAACGCATCGGACCATCCACTGGAATGGTAATTAACGATGAGTGCGGTTTTGAAAGGTCCGGATATGGTTTGCTGAAAGTTGGCGACCACTACCGGGTGGCGCTGGGCCTCGATTCCGATCAGGGCCGTGAGGGCTTAACGCTGGCACTCTTCGACCAGGGCGGGGTCGGCATGACCATTCAGGATGCCAAGGGCATCGTGTGGGCGGGTAGCGCTCCGGCAGCGGACACGGTGACGGGAGTAGCTGAGGCGTTCCGTGGGTTCCTTACAAAAGGAGCAGACGGTGTCCGTGTCATGTCGGGTGCCAATGCCAAATGATTTAAGGAATTACTTCTAAGCGGCATTCGCAAGCAATGCCAACAGCCGGCGAACACTCCCGATATCCGGGGCAACAAATGCGGCGCGGGTAGAGCCTGGACCCACATGTACGGTCCAGGCGCTATCCGGCATGCGCTCGAACAGGTCTTCATCAGTTCGATCGTCGCCTGCGGCGAACAGGAAATCGGCTTGCGCTTGAGCCGCCTGGACGAGCTGGAAGGCCTCAACTTTATTGGCCCATACGGGCTTTACCTCCACAATGTTTGGTCCGCGGACAGCCCTGAAATCCGTTTCGGCAAGCATCGCTTCCAGCATCGAGACTAGTTCGTTCGCGAGCCAGGCTGCGAACTCGGGCTCAGACAGGCGGTGGTGCCACACCAGCGAATACTTCCTTTCTTCCACGAAGCTGCCAGGAGTGCGATCGACAAAATGTTCCAAAATCGGCATTACAGAGGACTTCCAATCTGCCGGAATGGGCGAGCGCAAGGCCTCCCACGAAGAACCCGGCCGCTTCAACTCGGCGCCATGCTCCGCGAACAACCAGAGTCCCTCGATGTTTCCAAACCACCGATCCATGTCGCTGTCCCGCCGGCCTGACACGAGCGCCACAGAGTTTTTGGGGTTTGAGGCGAGAGCGGCCAGGATTCTCAGAACCACAGCCGGCGGCGCGGCTTCCTGAGGAAGGTCTGCAACAGGTACAAGAGTGCCCTCGTAATCGAGAATCAGCAAGCGACGGTTTGCGCGAACATACGCTTCCTGGATTTCCTCCATTCGCAGTCGCCTCGGCCGGGTATCCGCATAGCGTGCGCGCGCCGAGGCTGCTTCTTCCAGCGCAACCAGGAACCGATTCCCCCAACGGAACACGTTATTGCGCGTCACCCTGCCGTGGAGCGCACGCATGCGGTCCCGGCGCTCTTGATCATCCATCGTCAGCGCCCGCGCCACGACCGCCGCTGTTTGTTCCTCATCGAAGGGGTTGATCAGTAACGCCTCACCCATTTCCGCGGCTGCGCCCGCAAATTCACTCAAAACGAGTACTCCCTCGCCATCCCCCTTACAGGCCACATACTCTTTCGATACCAGGTTCATCCCGTCCCGCAAAGGTCCCACCCAACAGATGTCGGCAAGCTTGTATAGGGCCACCAGTTCTTCTCGCTCGATGGACCGGTTAATGTAAACAACGGGCGTCCAGTCGGGCGTGGCGAATTGGCCGTTAATTTCGCCTACCAGTTGGTTGACCTCGCTACGGAGATCCTGGTATGTATCGATTCTTTCCCTGGTCGGTACGGCGATTTGGATCAGGACTACTTTTTCCTTGAGTCCTGTTTCCGGCCGGAGCAGCCGCGCATATGCTCGCAGTCGTTCGGGAACGCCTTTGGTATAGTCCAGCCGGTCCACCGCGAGCAGCACTTTGCGTCCCGTGTAGCGCGCGGCCCACTCCGAGTAGTAGCGCGCCGTGGTTTGGTCCCGCGCCAGAGGTTCTGTGTATTCTTCGGGTGCAATACCGATAGGGAGAGCCTCGAGACGGATTGCGCGCCCACCTACCGGGATCTCCGCGACTCGACTCTCGATCCCCAGCACGCGGAGCAGCGAAGAGCGAAACTGCTGCAAATGGCCATAGGTTTGAAAGGCCAGGAGGTCGGCCCCCATAAGTCCTCGCAGGAGTTCCTCGCGGCGAGGCAGGACCGGAAACACTTCAGACGATGGAAAGGGGATGTGCAAAAAGAAGCCGATCGTTGCATCCGGCAGCGCCTCGCGCAGCATTTGAGGAAGGAGCAGCAACTGATAGTCGTGCACCCAAATCATGTCCCCCGGCTGATACTGCTCGACCACAGCGCCGCAAAAGATGCGATTTGCCTGAACATAGGCCTCCCAGCCCTTCGCATCAAACCTCAGGTGGGAGACAAAATAATGGAACACGGGCCAGAGCGTCTGGTTGGCATACCCTTCATAAAATCCGCTGGCGACATCCGCGGGCAAATCAATCGCGAAAGAATGCTCCTTACGCGCCCAATCCTGAAGTACGGCTCGGCGCTCTTCCGTATCATCCTCTCCGGTATCGCCGGACCAGCCGATCCAAATACCCCCGGTTTTCCGCAGAAGCGGGTTCATGGCACTGGCGAGTCCGCCTGAGCTCTTTTCCGTGACCCAGCGCCCGGCCTCGGTTTTCTGCAGAGTAAGCGGGAGTCGGGTAGAGACGACGACAAGTCGGGTGCCCATGCAACCAAGGTACAGCTTTGGCTACAACTGCAACCACTGCACTGCTCCAGGACATCTTCCTAAGTCGACGTAGTTCCAGACCGGCGGACGCACTTCTGGATCGATCCGTACGCAACTTGGCTGGCCATTCCACGATGGCGCCACCATTCGGAAGTCGGCTCAGGCCGCTTTCCTATGAATGACCGCCTTTGTCTCGAGGAATTCTCCGAATGCGATTTCGCCCCATTCGCGTCCGTTTCCGGACATCTTATAGCCGCCGAAAGGGGCCTCTGGATCTTCGGAGGCGCCGTTGATGAAGACCACACCCGCTTCAATCCGCGCGGCAACACTGTTCGCACGCTCCTCACTGGCGGACTGTACATATGCGGATAATCCATAAACTGTGTCATTCGCGATTGAGACCGCATCGTCGACGTCTTTGTAGCCGATGATGCAAAGAACGGGTCCAAAAATCTCCTCGCGCGCGACTGTCATGTCATTCGTTACATCGGCGAAGACGGTGGGCTTCACGTAGTAGCCAGTCTCGAGCCCATCGGGACGACCTGTCCCGCCCGTCACCACTGTTGCGCCTTCCTCAATACCTTTTTGGATCAGAAATTGAATGCGATCCCATTGACGCGCAGAAACGACAGGTCCCATGTAAACGTCTGTCTGCGGATCGCCATAGGTGATCGATTCGACAACCTGCTTGGCAATTTGCTTGGCTGTCTCCATTTTGGCAAACGGAACCAGCATCCGGGTCGGCGCATTACAAGACTGGCCGGAGTTCCGCATCAGCCTGTAGATATTCGCGGTCACCGCGTTTACGAGATCGGCATCGTCGAGCATGACGTTAGGTGCCTTTCCGCCAAGCTCCTGATGGACCCGTTTTACACCGCCCGCGGCGCGCCTGGCCACGTCGATTCCAGCCGCGGTCGAACCGGTGAACGAAACCATTCTGATGCCCGGATGGCCGGAAATTGCCGTTCCCACGGTGGGGCCCTCACCATCGACGAGGTTGTATACGCCCGCCGGTACACCGGCTTCGTGAAAAATCTCGGCCAGCACATGGGCAGTGAACGGAGCGACCTCCGAAGGTTTGTGTACTACCGTACAACCGGTCGCGAATGCCGGGAAGACTTTTACAACGAGCTGATTGATCGGCCAGTTCCACGGAGTAATCATGCCGACAACGCCGATTGGTTCACGACGTATGACTGTGCGGTCACTCTGAGGATGCTCAAATTTATAACGCTTGAGAATCGCAATAGCCGTTTGCAGGTGAAACGGTCCGACGCCTACCTGCACCTCCTTTGCGAACTTCTTCGGCGCCCCAAGCTCCTCGGTCAATACGTCTGCCAAATCGTCCTGACGCTTTGTATACACGCCAAGTATGCTGGACAATAAATCAACTCTCTCCTGTCGGCTACTGCGGGAAAAAGTGATGGACGCCTTTCGGGCAGCCTCGACGGCGCGATCAACGTCACCTGCCGTACATAGGGTAATCTGGCCGGCGGGACGCTCAGTTGCGGGATTGATTATGTCGATGATCTTTCCGTCTAGGGGCTTGACCCATGTGCCATCAATATAAATGCGGGTATAGTCTCTCATCCTTCTCCCTTGATTGTTCTTATTTATCCGCTTTTGAGCTGACGGCTGAATTCTTGCTGAGCCACAGTTGCATGGCCTCAATCTCCGATTGCTGATCCACGACTATCTCCTCCGCCAGCCGTCGCATAACAGGGTCCTTGCCATAGATCAACTCAGCTTTGGCCATATCGATTGCGCCTTGATGGTGTGGCATCATCATCGCGGCAAAGTCGTGATCGACATTCCCATTCATCGGGGCGGATTTCATGCCGCTATCCATACGATTCATACTGAGGTGCATAGCATGCCCAAATCCGGCAACGCCCGGTTGCGCCTGCGCGGCTGCTACTGCAACGAGTGCCAGCACGCAGCCCATCGTCCATAAGGTGTTCTCGTAAGTTATTAACGTTTTCATTTGTGATCCTATCTATCAACTGGAATTACTTAAGGGCGGCAAGGGAAGCAAGCACATAAGATAATGGACTCATCCTCCCCTGTGAATTATTCGCCCGAAGACCTGAAGGGCCTCGGACACGCATTCTAGGGCAGTTGGACCTGCACAGGCTGTGCCTCATTCGCCGGCACAATCTGCAGATAACGCCGATCGTGCGGTTCCGGCGAGCCCGCAACCACGGAACGTAGCGGACCAACCGACTCGACGATCTGAGCTCCGGCCGCGTTCGTCTGAAACGTGCTCAAAGGCTGAAAGTCTTGATCTGGCCTCTGCTGGTCCGGCACCAGGCCAAGCGTGTAACTGGCATTGGCCTTGAGGCCGGTAACGGCGGCCTCAAGCAGATCGATCGGGCCCTGATTGTTGAGCGTAACCGTGGTAGGCGCCGCGGGGGACGAAGTTCCGGCTGTGCCCAGGAACAAATGCACCGACTGACCTGATGATCCTAGCGGGACAAGATTGGCAAGCCCATCTCCCGTCGTCACCGCCTCCGGAACGTACACGAGGGCTTGAGCCGATTGTCCGCCGGTAAGCGTGGCCTCTACCTTGTTAGTCAAAGTGTTGATCACTTGCATGCCGGTCCCGTTCTCCAAGGCGACATAGACATGAGTGCCATCTCCTGATGGCCATATCCCGTGCGGCAGCTCACCCGTCGGGATTGTGGCGACTAACTGCGGTGTGTCGCTTGTCGTATATACCTTGACTACGTTCTCCCCTCCTATGGTCACGTAGGCAAACTGGCCGTTCTTATTTCGGACGATGTTGACATGATTCGTGATCGGACCGGTGTTCAAGGTTCCTAAAACATCGAACGGCGGCGCTGCGCGAAATATCTCGACTTTACCGGTGTCCTTCAGCGTGAGCCATACTTGCCGCCCGTCAGGAGTGGCCGCAATGTTGGGACAAAAGGGTGATGCCTGGGCAACGGTGGCAACGATTTGATGAGTCGCTACCTCGACGACCTTCGTCTCAGGAATGAAGCTGGAACACACAAAGCCGTATTTGCCGTCCGGCCGGAAAATCGTCATCCCAGGCCCGTTTCCGACGGGAATCCGGTCTGTTTCTTTATAGGTCGTGCCGTCAAGAACTGATACGTAGTTTTCGCCGCGAACGGTAACCCACACTTCGCGGTCATCTGGCGTAAAGAAGGCCTCGTGAGGCGATCTGCCGACATAAGTAACATGTTTGATGGCGTTCGTGGCCGTGTCGATGAAAGTCACTGAATTAGACCCGATCGAAATGACATCCAGCGTCTTGTGATCGAACGAGAAACCCAGACCATGGACCAGCAACTGACCGAAATAGAGCGGGCTTAAGTTACCCGGCGTCACGTCGCCGAGTTGGATCACGCCGAGCAGTTGATTGCTAGACGGATCGTAGACGGAGACCGTGTTCGACGTTTGGTCCGCATGGTACACGCGGTCACGCGAGCTGATAGGGATGTCGGGCTGGGTCGCTCCATAAGGGGGTTGGGCTGCAGAGCCCACGCCCCCCGATCCTAGGTACAGAGCCGCCGACGCGATTGTAAGGCGAATTCGATTTCTCATAATGTAATCCTTCGATGTATGATGTTTTGTCATTGACGGGTCCGGGACCCGTCCGGTTCTCTATAGCGAATGAGGTAAAAGGGATTCGCGCCCTATTGGCCGACCCTTGAGTAGCCCCTACGACCGTTTTTTTCCTCTGTAAATCCACTCACGAATGTAGGGCGGGCAGTACCGGAGTTCAATTCCTTTCGCTTCGCAATCCTCCAGGAATCGTATGGTATCCCTGCTTACAAGCTTGACCTCGTCAAGGTCCAACGCGTTAACAGGGCTTCCACGGCCAATCTCGAATCGCAGCTGTTGGATGTGTTCCGCTTTAATGTGTCCGCTGAGCCGGAGGACTGTGTTCGGACCCTCTGAAATCCTTTCGATCATGAATCCGTCCACGTTAAGAACATCCTCACCCAGGTAAGGGCAATGCGAATGCCATCGGCAAGTGACTGAATCTATAAGTGATCGATGTGAATTTCGCTCGTGGCTTTTCACGAATTCGTGACGCCTCACGATTTAAGTGGCGGTGATGGGGAGGATGTCATCCCACCCTAAACCGATGTTTGTTGATTTGCAGACTCCTGATCTTCGACTCCAGTGTAGGAGCCGGAAGTCCTAGCTTCACAGCGGCGCCCGAAGGGCCCGAGACCCGGCCCCGGCTTTCTTTCAATGCGGCCTCGACCATTTCCCTTTCCCGATCCATCAGGCTGGTCTTGAGATAAGAGACCTGCTGAGAAGATCGGGGCAGGTCGCGCTGCAGCCAGGCCTCATCTACGCAAAATGTTTCATCTTCACAAAGAATGACCGCTCTCTCAACCACGTTTTGTAACTCGCGCACATTCCCGGGCCAGGCATAGCGCTGAAACAGATTCAGAGTACTCGGGTCGATATTCTTGACCCTCTTGCCCATCTTGCTCGCGTAGCGCCCGATGAAGTACTCGACAAGCATCGGAATGTCCTCTGCGCGCTCGCGCAACGAGGGCATTTCAATGGGGAAAACGCTGAGCCGATAGAACAGATCCTGTCGAAATGTGCCGTCGGCAACGGCCGCACTAAGGTCGCGATTTGTAGCCGCAATCACGCGCACGTCGACGGAAATAGGACCACTACCCCCAATCCGTTCAACCTCCCGCTCCTGCAGGAGCCGCAGAAGTGCGACCTGAGTTTCGGGTGGCAGTTCGCCGACCTCATCCAGGAAGATCGTTCCCCCGTCGGCCAGTTCAAACCGCCCAAGTCGCTGTTGCGTTGCTCCGGTAAAGGAGCCTTTCTCATGGCCGAATAACTCGGAGGCGATCAGCGAAGTCGGAATTGCCGCGCAGTTGACCGCGACAAACGCCCGTCTCGATCGCGATGAGCGCCGGTGAATGGCGCGGGCGATGAGTTCTTTGCCCGTACCGGTCTCGCCCATGACGATGACAGTGGAATCGGTGGGCGCTACCTTCACCACGTGGGTCAGTACAGCCCGGAGTCTTTCCGAA
>JAOAPQ010000769.1 GCA_025462965.1 Bryobacterales bacterium | reverse complement strand
CGGCGCCACGAACGTACAGGCCGAGCCCGCCAAGCCCTCCGGCTTCGAAGAGACGGGCAGCGTCTCGAGCGCCATCCCCGGCATCGGCTTCGCCGCCCAGACTTCCACTTTCGCGAACCACACGTATGAAATGGAGAAGGATGCGCTTGCCGAGATCGGACACCACGGCTTCCTGGTGGACGCCGAATCCATGGCTGCGCTGCTGTTCGATTTCGCTACCCAGCCCGACTACCGCGCCGCCGTAAAGCAGGAGTTCGCGGGCATCCAGGCGCTATTCGGCGAATATCAGGAGGCGCTGAAAAAAGTGTACCCGCTCCCGACCGTTCCCGACCCGAAGTAGCGTATCGCTTATTCTTATGGTTAGGGAATGGCGAATTCAAAACGCAAAGTGCTTTCGCAGGATCAGATCCACCTGATCGTGAAGGCGCTTTCGGATCCACGCCGCTACGAGATCCTGAAGCATTTGCGGCAATCCGGACAGGCGCTCGCCTGTGAAACCGTGCGCGGATGCATGGAGATTACCCCGGCCACCCTTTCCCATCACATGAAGGAACTCGAGATGGCCGGGCTCGTACAGGTGGTGCGCGAAGGTAAGTTTGCCAGCTACGTGCTCCGGCGCGACGTGCTGGAGGCGTTCCTCCAAGGCGTCCACGCAGACCTGATCTGAAAATTGCTCCGGCGCGAATCGTTCTTCAACATCCCGCATCGATTAGATAGTTGTAAAACTATCGAACTGTACGAGGAGCAAAGGAAATGAGCAAGCTAACGAACAAGGTGGCCGTAGTGACAGGCGCGTCGAAAGGCATTGGCGCAGGCATTGCGAAAGGTCTGGCGGCGGAGGGCGCATCCGTGGTGGTGAACTACGCGTCGAGTAAGGAAGGCGCGGACCGCGTCGTCAAGGAGATCACAAGCAAGGGCGGCAAGGCCATCGCGGTACAGGGCGATGTCGGGAAGGCGGCCGATGTGCAGCGGATCTTCGCGGAGACAAAGAAGGCGTTCGGACGGTTGGATGTGCTGGTGAACAACGCGGGTGTCTACAAGTTCTCAGAACTTGGGGAGGTCACAGAAGAGCTGTTCAACTGGCATTTCAATACCAATGTCTTAGGACTCCTTCTGGCGACGCAGGAGGCGGTGAAACACTTCGGCGCCGAGGGCGGAAGCGTGATCAACATCGGGTCGACCGCAAGCCGGGTCACGCCGGCAGCGACGGTGGTTTATACGGCGACCAAGGGCGCTGTAGACGCGGTGACGAACGTCCTCGCGAAGGAGCTGGGGCCGAAGAAGATCCGTGTGAACTCGATCAATCCAGGAATGGTGGAGACCGAGGGCGCCCATGCAATTGGCGTCATCGGGAGCGACTTCCAGAAGACCTGGGAAGCACAGACCCCCCTGGGCCGGATCGGTCAGCCCGAGGACATTGCGCCGATCGCGGTCTTTCTGGCCTCAAGCGACTCGGGTTGGCTCACGGGCGAGACACTACTGGCTTCCGGCGGACAGCGATAAGGGCGCTGTATTTATGTAATGGGCGTCGCCGTGAGCTCAAGCTGCATTTGGTGATTCGTCGCCGGATCGTCTGATGAAAACACTACTGTAGCTTTCCTCAGCGGCACGATAACAGACGAGCTCCATTTATTCGTGCGTATGATTGGCGCGAACATGTTCGGCTCCGGCGACGCGATGGAATTCGTAATGTCACTCGTGACAACCAGGGAGAGACCACCATCCACTATGTTCGCGTCCCCGCAATCAATGTTCACGCCTATATCGACATAGGTGAATTGGGTAGAGGTCAAGGGTGACGTAGACGATCCCGAACGGACTGGTACTTTGTTTCCTGAGCGGATCGAACTCGCTCCTCCTCCCGAGCGGTTCGCCCCAGTCAGGATCGTCATGAAGTACTTACGGCTGTTGATCACCTTGTTCGCCTCCAGTTCTTTGACAGAGAACTCCAGCCGGAAGAACTTACGCGCCTCCGGGGAAGGAGCCGGCGGCGCCGGGTTCTGCGCAAAACACGCACCCGCGGCTATCAAGGCCAGTGCGATCTTAGTTAGTCCTGTCATAGATATCCTCACTCTCTAACGGCGCTACCACGATTTCCTCGATCTCAATCGGCCTAATGGCGCTCTCTTGCGGCTCGATCATCGACTGTAAAACCTCCTCCGGCGCGCTCTGCACGAAGGCCAGTAGGGCACGTTCATTTTGCGTCATCGGCGGCGAACTAGGAAACGACGTTACCGTGCGAGTCCGCCTGGCGCGAACGGGGCGGGCCGCAGGCGGCTCGGGAATGGCACTAACTTGACGCACTACCGAAACCGGCTGGGGTTCCACTCGTGGCGCCGGAACGCCGACCTTACTTACGGGGCCAGTTACGATCGTAGTCACGAGCACACCCGCCGCCACAGCCAGTCCGGCCGCCGACCAGACCGCGCGCCGCCGCGCCTGGGCACGGTGCACTCCTTTCATCACACGCTGTTCGATACCCGGCCGCGGCTCCCGCTCCGAGTAACTGGCGAGCGCTTGCTCGATCAGCTCATCGCCTGTCATTTCGTGCTCCTTTCCAACCGGCCAGCTTCCGCTTCAGGATCTCCCGCGCGCGCATCAACCGGGTTCTCACCGTTCCTTCCGCAATACCCATGATTTCCCCGATCTCGCGCGAACTCAGTTCCTGTACGGTCGAAAGCGCGAGCGGTTGCCGCAACTCTTCAGGCAGCGCATCGATCAAGCGGTGCACCGCAGCGTTCCTATCGGCCTCAATCGCCGTCTGCTCCGGATTTGCATCGCGCGATGCGAGTTCCACGCCGGGAGCGTCGTGCTTTCGCTTCGGCAGCCGGTCCAACGCAATCCGCCACGCGACGCGGGCCAGAAACGCCCGTTCATCATGTACCTCGCGCCAGGAAGCCGCGCGATACAGCCGAAGGAACGTCTCCTGGACGACATCTTCACAATCCTGGGCGTTCCGCAGGATGGCGTACGCAATCTGGAACACGAAGCGGGAGTGCCGGTTCACCAGAACCTCGAAATCGGCATCCTTCGCCGCGGCGTCCTCAGCCACCCATCGCTCCGGGAACGCGAGCTGTTGCGAGATCTCTTTCATTCAGTAGCTACGTTCACCAGCTAAGACTGGGCAAACCAACCGGACGTTCACTTTTCTTTCACGATGAATTTATATGTCCCCGACGGCACGTCGAAAAGCGCCGCGCCGCTGTCCATCCGCAGGAAGCTCACCCCGGGCGAGAGGGATGCCGCGCGGCCAGATTCTGTCACCGCACCCGCATCCCGCGCCGGCACATAGACCGTCGCCGTCGTGTTCGGCGGCACTGTTACATCCAGCTCAAAGTTCCCGCCTTCGCGCTTCCACTCACTCCGGATCAATCCGTACATGGACTTATGCGAAGCGCGCACGAAGGTCAAATCCGCCACGGGATACGGCCGGATCACCGTATGGGCAAAGCCCGGCCGGGCCGGGTCGGGCCGTATGCCTGCCAGGTACTCGTACATCCATACCGCCAGGTCGCCGATCTGCATCACGTGATTCCCCGAGTTCATTGCGGGGTCCGCCGTGTCGCCGTTCCACAATTCCCAGATGGTCGTCGCGCCTTTCTCCACCATGTAGCCCCAGCCCGGATATGTTTTCTGATTCGCGATCTGGAATGCCACATCCGCGCGGCCGTTTTCGGAAAGCGTACGCATCAACCATTGCGCGCCCACCAGGCCCGTGCCGATATGCCCTTTGCTCTCCACTTCGACCTTCTCGATCAGGCTGTCGAACACCGGACCGCGCTTATCCAGGGGCGTCATGCCGAAGGCCAGCGGCAGAATACTCGATGTCTGCGTGCCATTTCCGTAGAGTCCCGTCGCCGGATTGAAGAACTGCCTCTGAAACGCGGCATTCACGCGCGCCGCCACTTTATCGAAGGCTTCGGCCTCTTCCGGCTTCTCGAGAATCCGCGCATAAACTGCCATCCGCCGCAGGAGATCGTAGTAATAGGCCGTTCCGAGCAGCGTGCCATCCGTCTTGCGCGCCGGATCTTCCGAATGAATCAGCTTCGGCGATTCGGGAGGCACGCACCAATCGCCGTACGTATCCTTCGGCATGATGTCGTTCTTCAGGAACGTCCGCATGTGTTCGATCCACTTTTTCATCGCCGGATAATCGCGCTCCAGAACGCGGCGCTCTCCGTACTGTTCGTAGAGCATGCCCGGGATGAGGATGAAAGTGCTCGGCCACGTCACGTCGTCGTTGTAGATCGACCAGTAGTTCGGCGCGACATCGGGAATGCTGCCGTCGGGGCGCTGGGCGTCCGCCAGATCCTGCATCCATTTCGAATAGAACGCGGCAACGTCGAACAGGTAGGACTCGCTCCGGCTCACCTGCGAGCGATCGCCCAACCAACCCTGCCGCTCATCCCGTTGCGGACAGTCGGTAGGGATGCTGCGGTAATTCCCCCGCACACCCCAAAAGATGTTCTTGTGGATCTGGTTGAGCAACGCGTTCGACGTGACAAAGTCGGCGCTCGGCGCCATATCGTCATGAACCACGCGTCCTTCGATCGAGTTGAGATTCGGTACGCCCGGATAGCCGGTTACTTCGACGTATCGAAAACCGTGATAGGTGAAACGCGGCTCATAGCTTTCCGCGCCGCCGCCTCGCAGGATGTAAGTGTCGGTGGCACGGGCGGAGCGAAGGTTCGCGATGTACAGGCGTCCATCCTCCTGCAAGGTTTCGGCATGGCGAAGCACCACGCGCGTGCCTTTCGGGCCCGCCACCTTCAACCGGCACCAGCCCACCATGTTCTGGCCCATATCGAAGATGTAAGAGTTGGATGACAGCTTATGGATGCTCACCGGGTGCAGCGTCTCGGTCACGCGAAGCGGCTCCGCCATCTGCGCCACAAGCACTCCCTTGGGACCAGCGGCCACATGAGCGGCTTCCCACTTAGAATCATCGAAGCCTGTCCGCGTCCACGCCGATTCGAGCCGCGCGTCGTAGCGTTCGCCATCGTATTCGTTGTTCGCGCGAATCGGTCCGTTCGTCGAGAGCTTCCAGGTCTCATCGCTAACAATGTGTTCCACCGAGCCATCGTCGTAAGTGAGGTCCAGCTGGAAGATGGCCTTCGGATAACCGTACGAGAGCATCGCGATCGGATCGCGCTCGCGCGGCGCCCAGAACCGGCCGTTCCCCAGCAGAATTCCGATGGCATTCGCGCCCGCCGCGATTTGCGGGGTTACGTCGAATGTCATGTATTGGCTTCGTTTTGTGTAATCGGTCAGACCGGGCGCGAGCACCTGGTCGCCGAGCTTCCGCCCGTTCACCGACAGCTCAAACAATCCAAGGCCGCAGATATACGCCGTCGCGCTCTTCGGCTTCCGTGCGACCCGGAACTGCTTGCGCAACATGCGCGCAGGCAGTGCGCGCTCTTCTTTGAACCCGATCTCGCCCCACGGCTGCGCGCCGTAAACGCCGCGGTCGCGCGCGGGCGAGCCGGAAGCGGTCCAGTTTCCGTTCGTCGAGAAAATCATCGGCTCGCCGCGATCGAATTCCACTTTTATCGCGGCGATCACGGCGCTCTGCTTTGCGCGGATCTCTATCGCGTTCTCGCCAGGGCGGAGAGAAACGTCGAAAACCCGCGGAATCGCGCCGCGGGCATCCTTCCCGAGGCTTTCGCCATTCAGGATCAACTCGAGCTCACGGTCGGCCGCGGCCACGAGAGTGGCGCTCCGGATCTTCCGGTCCGCCGGCACCTTCACGGTGGTCCGAAAGGACGCTTCAGGCTTGTTGTCCGCCGCCCAGATCCAGTGCGCCTTCTCCAGAATCCAATACGGGCTCTCCGGATCCCGATACAACTTCTCTTCATCGCGTCCGATCCATTTGCCCTTCCAATCCGCGGCATCCAGCAACCCCATCGACCAGCGCCCCGGCGCGCTCCATTCCGACGCCTTGCCGCCTTCGTCCCAAACCTGCACTTTCCAGAATGCGACGGCGCCCGAAGACATCGGGCCGCCTTCGTACGCGACGTGCGCGGATTGGGCCGATTCCACCCGGCCCGAATCCCAGAGATCGCCGGTATTCGATCGCAGCGTCCGTTCCGAAGA
>JAOAPQ010000761.1 GCA_025462965.1 Bryobacterales bacterium | reverse complement strand
ATCATGACGGCGCGCGTTTTTTCGCTCAGCGCGGCCTCCAATTGGGTCACGTCGACTTCGAAGGTGGGAAGGGAAACGTCGATAAAGACAGGGACCAGATTGTTCTGGAGGATTGGGTTGAGGGTGGTCGGAAAACCGGCCGCGACGGTAATGACTTCGTCGCCGGGCTTCAGCCGTCGGTCGCCGAGCTTGGGGGAGGTGAGCGCGGAAAGCGCGACCAGATTCGCGGAGGAGCCGGAGTTGACCAGGCTCGCGCCGCGCAGGCCGAAGTAGCGGGCGAATTCGCGCTCGAATTGATGAGCAAAGCGCCCCGTGGTGAGCCAGAAATCCAGGCCGGCGTCGATCAGATGCTGCACGTCCTCAGCGTCAAAGACACGTCCGGAAACGGGAACAGGCGAGGTGCCGGGGTCGAAGGCGCGCTTGGGAAAGGCGGCGTCGTGGTATTCGGCCACGAGCGAATTAATCTGCTGACGGATTTCTTCCGGACTTCGGGCCAATGTTCCTCCTCGATTCAGGATAAGCTATGCACCGGTTCGTTTTCGGGCACGCGAAGCCGAATCGTGATGTGGGCGCGTGTTTGCGTACGTTGCAGCTCTTCGAATAAGGAACTCGGCATTGGGACGGTGACAGCGGCGCGAATGATGGCAAGGAGCGCCAGGGCTTTCAGTTGGCCGCCGCATCCGCTCTTCTGGAACAGCATCCAGCTCAATGGCGCGAATAGGATAGCGCACGGGATGAGGAACGAGAGGGCTTTCCGAACGGGCAGATGCGCGCGGCCGGCGGCGACGTCGGCGGTGAGGTAAACCAGGAAGGCCGCCCACGGGATGTACATGTGGACGAGCGTATAGTCGTACGAGACGAACGGCAGCAGGATGGAACATGCCGTCAGCGCGAAGAGCTGGTTCAGGAGGGGCAGTTTGCGGATACGAAGCCCATACAGCGCGGCGAAACCCACTGTTGCCAGCGCGAGATAAGGCAGGTAGATCACCGGAAGCAGTTGGTCCGTGCGATGGGAGCTGCGCAGGACTAGGTGGAGCAACTGCTTGATACAGGAGAACAGCGAGTGTTCGAAGCCGATCTGGTCCGCGCGGTGCGTCAGGATCTCGAAGTGCCGAAAGAAATCCATCCCGGAAACAATGCCGTGAAGCGCACGTGGAATATCGGGGCCGGCAATGGCGAGCGCCGCAATGTTACAAGCGACCGCTGAGACGATACCGATGCCGAAATCGCGATAGCGCCGTTTCCTAAGGAGGAGCAGCAGGAGCACGGCCGGGAAGATTTTCATGCCGGCCGCGATTCCGAAGAGGACGGCGGACGTTGTGAAGCGGCGGCGAGCAAAAGCAACCGTGGCCGTGGCGACCGCAATCCAGACGAGACCTTCTATGTTCGCCCGGTCCAGGAGAAACAGCAATGGATAGGAGCCGACCAAGGTGGCGGCGACAGGCAGCCGAAGATCAGGCCGCCGCGCGACGAGCATTGCTCCCGCCAAGAGCGCGAACAGGGTGACCGTCGCGAGGTAAGCGGCCAGTGGATAGGGCGTCAGGTTCCAATAGACAAGAAAGCAGACCAGCAGCGGCGCCGGATAGGTGAACGGGAAACCCGGGAGGGTGAAGAACCTGTCGGTGCGATCCCAGATGGCGAAGCGCGGGTCGAAGATGGTGAAGTCCGTGAAATGAATATCGGGATAGAACAGGAACGTATTGTACGGGTAAGGTTTGTGGAGAAGGTGCCCCTGGATGAAGACGGCCGCGACCGCGATGAACCACAAAGAGGCGAAGACGCCGAGATAGATCCGCAGCGATGCGCGGACATTGGTCATGCGAGATGGTGGGGCGGAGGCGGTAAAAATCTCCCGCCCGGCGCGCGCTCCTCAGCTTGCCGACACGGCTGACGAGTCTCGGGCAGGTGAGCCCGAATCTTTGGCGCCGAGAAATTCGGTGTACCACGCGACAGTACGGCGAAGTCCTTCGTCGAGCGTAAATGAGGGCGACCAGTTCAGCACGCGGCGCGCCTTCTCCGCACTCAGATATTGGTTGCGGATTTCGTTGCTCGCTTCGTTGCGTATGTCGAGCTCGAGCTCGGAACCCATCAGGTCGAGGATCTTCTCCACCAGTTGCAGAACGGTAACCTGGATCTCGTTTGAGAAGTTAAACGCCTGGCCGCGCAGTTCGGGATCCTCCGCGAGGCGTCGGGCGAGCAACATATACGCCGCCGCGCCATCCTCCACGTAAAAGTAGTCGCGAATATAGTTTCCGTCGGACCGGATAAGAGGCCGCTGCCCGCGCACCACGGAACGGATCGTGCCAGGAACGATTCGGTTCCAATTCAGATCGCCGCCGCCATAAAAATTGCCGCATCGCGTAATAGCCAGAGGCATGCCATAGGTGTGAGCGTACGTTTGCGCGATCAGGTCCGCGCAGGACTTGGTCACGTCGTACGGATGCCTGCCCTGCAGCGCGGCATCTTCACCGTAGGGCAGCTTATCGTGCGCACCGTATGCCTTGTCCGAGGACGCCAAAACCGTCTGTTTCACCATAGGGCTCCGCCGGCACGCTTCGAGCAGCGACCAGGTCCCGGTTATGTTGGCTTCAAACGTGGAAACAGGGTTGCGGTTCGCGATACCGACCTGCGTCTGCGCGGCCAGGTGGATCACCGTATCGATTTCATATTCGCCCAGCGCGCGCTCGAGCGTTTCCTGGTCGCGCACGTCGCCGCGGACCACTTTGACGCGCTCGATCGTGCGGCTGCGGACCAACTCACTTTGCGGCACCCAATCGCGGACCAGACAGACCACATCGGCCCCGGCTTCGAGAAGCTTCGCTACGAGCGATGCGCCAACCAGTCCAGTGCCGCCGGTGACAAACGTGGGGCGATCCGACCAGAATTTGCGTTCCAAAGTTGACTCCAGGTTTACCATAGTTGGTACCATTTTCTCGGTCTTGCGGATTGATCCGGGTATTCCACCTCGATGTAATCGCCGGTGAGAGTAGCGGCCGGATTTGTGATGAAAAGACGGCGCGCGGTTTCTTCCCCATATTTACTCGCGATGTGGTCAAAACCGGGTTTCAGCGTGGGAGGCCGGTACTCCGGATCGTGGGCGTCGCTGGCAATGAAGTGAACAAGGTTGCGCGACATAAGCGCTTCGGCGGCGCTTTGCGGAGTCTTGCCAAAGCGGCCCAGAAAAGATTGCGACGTTACCTGGACCAGACAACCGGCCTGCACCCACTGCGTGATTTGGTCCAGCTGCTTCATCAGCAGATGATTACGCTCCGGGTGAGTGATAACGGGCGTGATATCGACGCGCAGCATGCGGTCGAAAACATCGCCGGTCGTCTTCGCGATCAGCGAGTCTGAGAACTCGACCATCAGGTAGCGTTTGTGATTGATCGTGTACTTTTCAGGATGGTCCAAACAGTCGCGAATGTTGTCGAAATGCAGGTGAAAATCGCAGCCGCAGTGGATGCGGATGTCCGGCACGGCGGCGGAAAGTTCCTCAATCTGCCGTTCAATCTCTTCAGGCTGAAAAACGAACTGCAGATCGGAGTGGGGCGTCGCAACGATGTCGGTCGTGCCGGAATCGGAAGCGACCTTCAACATGTCGAGCGACGTCTGAAGATCCCGCGAGCCGTCATCCATTCCGTACAGAACGTGTGAGTGAATGTCGACCATTCGCCGACTTCAAATAAACATTTCTTCGTCTTGCGTTGCGTGGTCCACGGAAGCCCTGTGGCCTTGGGTGTAAACCCCAATCGCAGTGCGCAGTCCGGCGAACAAGCCATTCACCTCGCGTACCGGCTTTAGAAGCGCGCTTTTCACAGCATCCCCGGCGGTGTGCACCTGCTCTATGGCCTCCTCCATGGTTCCGTCGATCCGCGCTACCTGAACCTTGGCGCGGTCTGAGAAGTCCCTGACAAGTTCTGAAATCCTGTCCACCTGCTCTTTTGCAGTCCGAACGATATCGGTGGCATCGGTTGTGATAACGGCTAGTTTGGGCTGCAAGTCGGCCACAATAGCCTTAACGGAATCGATGATCGGGTCCGCCTTGTCGATGAGCCCTTCGACCCGGACCTGCGTCTTCTTCATGACCGTAAACAGAATCAAGACCGTCACGGCCTGCACAATGAAGCACACGGCGGCGATCAACACGCCGCCGGCCACAACCCAACGGAAGGTATCATCGGACATAAAAGATTAGACGCCGCTGCTAAGCTCGCGCTTCAGTCGGAAGATTCGGCTCCACTTTGTCGCGATACGCCTGCTTCCCTGCTTCGACAGCATCGTTCAGTGTGTCTTTCTGCTTGCTGAGTGCGTCCTTGCCTTTGTCGATCAGGTCGGAAGCGGAATCTTTCCACGTCTGCGTCTGCTTTTTCAAATACTCTTTTCCTTCATCGGCCTTGCTCATCAAAATGTCGCGGGTCTCATCGCCCGATTTCGGCGCAAACAACATCCCCAACCCAACGCCGATTCCCAGACCAAGAAAGAAATTCGCCATACCGTCTCTGTCCATTGTCCTGCTCCTTTGAATGGCTTAATTAACTTCGATGCTATCGTAGCAGTTTTCGGACCAATCACCGAAGATTGGAGAAGTGCGAATGTGCTGAAAAAGCTAGATGCGGACAGGCTCTGGGACTATGCGCTGAAGGCGGTTGGGCAGAGGGCGCAGACGATCGGTGAATTGCGAACGAAGCTGCGGGCCCGCGCGGCCGATCCGGCGGATATCGAGAACACTCTCGCGAAGCTGAAAGAGTACGGAATGCTGGATGACCGCCGTTTTGCGGAAAATTTCGCCGCGGCCAGGCTGGAGAACCAGGGGTTCGGAAAGGCGCGCGCGCTGCGCGATTTGCGGCAGCGCCGGGTGGCTCCCGCAGTGGCGGAGAAGGCGGTAGAGCGGGCGTATGCGGAAAGCGACGAGATCGCGCTGATCGAGGAGTACGTGCGGAGGAAGTACCGTTCGACGCCCCGGGAAACACTGTTCCAGGAAGATAAGGATCTGGCTTCGGCCTTTCGGCGGCTTCGTTTGGCGGGGTTCAGTTCCGGCAAGATCGTGCAGGTCCTGAAGCGCTTCGCCAAGAACCCGGACCTGCTGGATGGCCTGACAGAGACCGAAATGTAGGGCGGGATGCCATCCCGCGGCGGCTTGGTTACCTGTTGGTTACCCGCGTGGAGCCCGCTAGACTACGCGCATGGTGTTGCGCAACTCGCCGAACTCGGCGACGCGTATGCTCACAACATCGCCATCCGCGAGCGCCGCCTCTTCGGTCACGATGATACCCGTGCCTGTAAGCACCACGGAACTCGAGGGAACCGAGTTGGAGCGAAAGAGATACTCCACCAGCCCCTCGAAGCGGCGATTCAGGCGGGCCGTTGACGTTTCGCCCTCGAAGCGAGTGGCGCCGTTTCGCGCGATGGAGCAGGTCATCCGCAGCGCATAAGGATCCGGAATCTCATCGGGCGTGAGGATGTAAGGACCCAGCGCGCAGCAGGCATCGTACGTCTTCGATTGCGGCAGGTAAAGCGGATTCTCGCGCTCGATGTCCCATGCCGAAACATCGTTGGCGAGCGTATAACCCAGAATCGTTCCCTGCTTTCCGAGCACCAGCGCGAATTCCGGCTCCGGCGCGGTGAAGCGCGAATCGGAGCGAATGCCGGCGGCCTGGTCCGGCCCCACGCACACGCGGCTGGTTCCTTTGAAGAAAATCTCCGGCCGCGGGTCGCGATAGACCTGCGCGTACATCCCGTCTCGCGTGCCCTGCTCGCCATCGCGGAACGTTGCGCTGGTTTCATACGTGCAGCCGCAACCCCAAACTTCGCAGGGATGGATAGGGATGATAGGCGTGGCCGGTTGCGCGAGTCGCGTCGCGAGACTCTGGGCCAGCTCGGCAAGCGGAATCCCTTCGGCTTCCGAACGGCTGATCAGATCCCGCATCGTATGCCCGGGAATAGACCGCGCGGCGCCATTCTCGAAAATCGCGGCCACGTGACCGCCACTCAATTGAATTTGTCCTAAACGCATTAGTATTTGAGGTAGATCGTCTTGTAATCGCTGTAGAAATCGAGCGCCGCGGGGCCCTGTTCCTTGGGTCCGAAGCTGGATTCCTTCGTGCCACCGAAGGGAAGCTGGTACTCCACTCCGGCGCTCGGAAGGTTGACCGTCAGCAGGCCGGCTTCCATCTTATAGACAAAATCGAAGACGCGGGACACATTAGAAGTTTGTATGGAGGCGGAAAGGCCGAACGGAACGTCATTGGCGATGCGCATGGCATCCGCGAAATCCTTGGCCCGCATGACGGCGAGAACGGGACCGAAAATCTCCTCGCGCGCGATGGTCATACATTCAGTGACGTTCGCGAACACGGTCGGTTCCACGAAGTAGCCTTTCGCATATTCGCCCTTGTCCAGGCGATGCCCGCCGCACAGCGGTTCGCCCGCCTCTTTCCTCCCAATTTCGATGTACTTGAGCACCGTCTCGAGCTGGCCTTTGTCCACGCAGGGTCCGATATCGACGCCCGGCTTCATGCCATCACCCACCTTCAGCTTCTTCGTACGTTCCACGAGCGCTTCCAGGAAGCGGTCATAGATGCCGTCTTCCACAATCGCCCGGCTGGTCGCCGTACACTTCTGGCCGGTGGAGAAAAACGCAGCGTTCACCACATTCTCAACTGCCGAATTGAAGTCCGCGTCGTTGAGAACAATCGTCGGGTTCTTGCCGCCCATTTCGAGCTGTAACCGCAGGTGGCGCTTCGAGCCTTCCGCGTGCAGCCAGTTGCCGATTTCATTCGAACCGGTGAACGAGATCGCCTTCACCGGCTTAGCGTTCACAAGCGCCTGGCCCAGCTCGCCGCCGGAACCAGCGACAAAATTGATGACGCCCTTGGGAATACCCGCCTCATGCAGCGCTTCCACAAGCCGCCAGCAACACAGCGGCGAGACCGAGGCCGGCTTCACGATCACGGTGTTGCCGCACACCAGCGCGGGCGCCATCTTCCAGGCGGGAATCGCGATGGGGAAATTCCAGGGCGTGATCAGGCCCACCACGCCAATGGGTTTGCGGATCGCGAACATGTGGACGCGGTCGCGCTCCGAAGGAACCAGGTGTCCCGGAAGACGCGAGCCTTCGCCCGCGAAATAGCGGAAGATGTTGATGGCGCGCCGCACTTCGCCCTTGGCTTCGGGGAGGGTCTTCCCTTCCTCGCGCGTCATTTCGGCGCCGAGCAGGTCGAACTGCTTTTCCAGAATTTCGGCGGCCTTGAACAGGATCGCTCCGCGCGCGGGGGCAGGCATGGCGGACCATGCCGGAAAGGCGGCCTCGGCGGCGGCGGCGGCGTCTTCTACATCCTTCGCCGTGCCCTTACAGAACAGCCCGACGATTTCGTCCGTGTTCGCCGGGTTGCGGTCTTCAAATGTCTTGGCGGATTCGATCCATTCGCCGTTGATGTAGTTCGAAAATGTGGGTGTGCTCATTAGAAAGAAACCTTGGGCGCGGTGCGCGCGTTCACGTCGGTCTTGAAATAGGCGTCGTCGCGCTGGAACCCCGACATCGACGCCACGATATTGGCCGGGAAGAGTTGAATCGCGGTGTTGTAATCCTTCACGGCTTCGTTGTAACGCCGGCGCGATTGCAGAATGCGGTTTTCGGTGCCGGCGAGTTCAAACTGCAGGCTCTGGAAGTTCTGGTTGGCCTTCAAATTCGGATAGTTTTCCACCACCACCAGCAAGCGGCCGAGCGCGCCTTCCAACTTCTGGTTGGCATCGATCTTCTCCTGTGGAGTGTGGGCGTTCATCATTCCCGCCCGCGCGTTCGAGATGGATTCGATGACCCCGGTCTCTTCCTTCGCGTATCCCTTCACGGTTTCCACCAGGTTGGGAATGAGGTCGGCACGGCGCTGCAGGTCGGCGTCGATCTGCGACCAGCTCGAGTTGATAGTTTCGCGCTTGGTGGCCAGATCGTTATGAACACCGACGAACTTCACTCCGAACAGAAACACGGCCAGCAGGATAACTCCGAGCGTGACGACGACGGGTTTCATATTTGCATTCTCCAGTTTATTTGTTCAGGCGATCAACCGCGTCGATCACGATTGAACATTCTCTCAGATACGAGCCAAGGAGCGATTCGGCGTCCAGCTTCCTGAGCGACACCTTTTCTTCCCGCGCATCCAGCATTTGGAGGAAAGGAGCCGGATCTATGCCGAATGTTTCGCGGCACTTCTCCAGTATGGCGCGCTTCTTCGGCTGGGCTTCCACGTTGTGCAGGAGCAGCGCATGACGGAACAGAACGCAGAACGTAGAGACCGCATCGGCAAGCAGCCGCGCGAGGAGTTCGCGATCGGAAAGACTGCCCGCGGCCTTCGTCCGCAGGCGGAGCAGTTTGGCGCGGAGCTCCCGCTCCACCTGGGCGCGGTAGAACGAATCGTCCACGGCCAGACCGGACACGACGTCTTTTCCCGCCAGTATCCGGTGATGACACTTGATATCGTGGAATTCCATGGCGAAACAATCGGTGGAGGTTTCCACCTCGTGTTCGCTCAAAAGCAGCGGCGGCGGATTGCCCTCGGCGCGCCACCAGTTACAGATCGGTTCCGAAGCGCGCAGCTCAGCAGGCGTAATCTGGCGCAGGATGCAGAGGACGTTGATATCTGAGAAGTTCTTATCGTGCTCGCCGGCCGCGGCGGACCCATAAAGCACTACGGAGACGAGTTGCTCGCCGTGAGCCTTGGTGAGGCGCGCTACCAGCTGATCGAGCACGGACTGCATGGGCAACATTGATGTTACCAGCCGCTCCGATGCTACCAGTCGCTCGAAGCGCCGCCGCCCCCGGAATCTCCTCCGCCGAATCCACCAAAGCCGCCGCCGCCGGAATCTCCCCCGCCGAAGCCTCCGCCTGACCTCCCTCCGTAACCACCATAGTCACGCCGGCCCATGCCGCCAAGCAGGTTGCCCAGCAGCATGCCGGTGAGAAAACTGCCGCCACTGCCGCCTCCGCCGCGCCGGAACATGAGGAAGAGCAGGAAAATTCCGCCGATGATGAGCGGCCACGGAACGGTGTGGACCGGACTTTCCCGGGTTTGCCGGGGCGGGAGAGGCGCATTGATGGCGACACCCTTGTCCTTTGCGACGATCGTTCCGATTGTCTGCGCGGCCGTAAGCAGCGCTTCCCCATACCGGCCGGCGCGCAGAGCGGGTCGCATTTGCACGAGCACCATGCCGTCGAGGCTATCGGGCAGGATGGGCTCCAGGCCATGACCCACTTCCAGACGGCTGCGCCTGTCTCC
>JAOAPQ010000764.1 GCA_025462965.1 Bryobacterales bacterium | reverse complement strand
TGTTCGCCTTCGCGCTCGAAAGCGCGGCGGACAGCGGCGAAGGCCTCGGAGAGAGGAAAAATGTCGTGCGTGACAAGCAGATCGGCATCTTCCGCTCCGACCGGATGCCAGTACACACCCTCGGCAGTAATCGTTACTTCCGGCACTAAGTCGGATCGAGTAACGGCAACACCTTCAGTGGCAGAACCACGCAACGAGGTCCGGCGTATGACCCGGTCTTCCGCCGCAATCTTCTCCTCGTCGAGGAATTGACGGAACTCTTCAGCCTCGGCATCGGTCGAAACGGTCGCCGCCAGCCGTACTCGAAACCCCTGCGCACGAGCGCGCTGAATACCTTGACGTGCTCGCGCCCATGTTCCGAGTCCGCGATGGAGGTCGTGCAGCTCCGGCGTCGCGCTGTCCAGGCTGATTTGCAGGACAATTCGATCGCGGGGCAACGCTCGCAGGCTTTCCGCGCGCCGCCCGCTAAACAACATTCCGTTGGTCAGTACTGTGGTCGGAGCGGCTGCAGCGCAAGAAACCAGAATCTCGCCGATATCTTCCATCAGAAACGGCTCGCCTCCGGTCACGAAGATCTCCTTCACGCCAAGCTCCGCCGCTTCGCGGGCGATCCGCTGTACACGCCCGAGTCCCAGTTCACGCCGGAGCGCGGTGGGCGAGGAACGAACACAACAGTAGTCGCAACGCAGGTTACAGTCGAAATTCGTGTAGAGCCAAAGCCGCGAGCCAACGGGCCGATTGTCCGCGGGGGATACCGGAACGGCGCCGCACCGGAAGACCCACCGCGCGTGGCCTTTTTCAACGGTTCGTTCCAGCATCGGATTCCCGGTGAACCGGCACCAGGTTTCCAACTCAGGGCCAATGCTTTCGTCCTCACCGGCAAGGGCAATCAAATCCCCCGGGCGGCTGCGGCCCAGCGCGGCGATCAACTCGGGTAGCAGGCCAGATGCGAACGTCTTTCGCCCAATGTCCAGATCAATGTCTGCCTTCATTGGAATGTGCGCATTTTACAGTTCTATTGCGCGTTCACCCAGGTATCCGAGCCCGCCAGCTTGACGGCTACATCCGAAAAGAAAAGATGGAAGGGCCCTCCGTCCGCCGTACCGCGGTGGTCTGTCGAGATCAAGAGAGGGCCGGCTTTCTTGTAGCCCTCCCACGTTGCGGTGACGACGCTCGGCTTCTTGGGCCCGCCGCGGTGGTAGACGAATTGCTCGACGCGGTTGTCTTGGCCGACGTAGAGGTCCCAGGTGTCGCCGGGCGTGTAACCGACATCCGAGGGATACTTCACCGAGATCAGCCCGGCCGAGCCGTTGCCCAGCGGCAATGGCTGCTGGCCCTTATCCTGTACATTGGCGCTGGTGTCCCAGTAAGCATGGAAGGGGAACAGAATCCAATAGTTATCGTTGACGAAATTCGGATCGATTTCGTTCTTGACGGCGTCGGACTGGCTGCTCAGTTGAGAGTGAAGGTATGTAGCCTTTACAGGCTTGCCGTCCTTATCCTTTCCTTCATAGGAGACTTGCCCGGCCTTGGGCTCCCAAACCCACGAACGGGAGACATTCACTCCGGGGAATTCTACGTTGAAGGTGTAGCGGATCGCGTCAATTTGCCCGTACGAATCGATGCCATAGGTCTTGGCAATCTGTTCGACAACGGCCGGGCGCTTCGGCGAGCAGGACGTTGCAGAGAGGATCAACAGCAGCATGCTGAAGGCTGAAAGGCGGATCACATCGAGCCGGCTCAAATTCTTCATGAATGTCCCTCCTCGGTAAATGGACGGTCGGTTTTATGGATGAGACCGGTGAGCTTTTGGCTTCACAAATCGCGTGTCGCGCAAGTTTATCCCGCCTGGTCCAATAAGCATCGAGATGCTGCCGGTCGTGTGAGCCGACGCAATGCGATAATTACGCCGGCCGTTGCGACAGATCCGTATTCTATCAGCATTATCCAGCCCGGAACCAACCAAGGACGTCCAAGTGTGCGCAAATGCCAAACGACGTAAGTGGGGATAATGCTCACTGTCCAGATGACGATCGGCAGTGTCGAGGCCGACCTCAGAAATGGCAGCAGCCAGAGAAGATACCAGGGATATACGGTCGGTGCGCACAGAAGCGATGCTGCCATCGGCCAGGCAAATACGTCCGGAGACCGCTCCGGCGACGTGCTTCTTAGCCAGATTGCAGTAAGAAATCCGACGAGCGCCGGCAGCCCGGCTGCAATCTGCGGCACCACTCGCTCGAGCGTCGCAAACACAGGATCATTAAAGCGGAAACCCTGCACATACATCAGAAGCGAGCCGATCGGAATGCGGCCTTGGTTAACAAATGGTACGTACAGGAGTCCGACCACAACTGCCGCGAGCACAGCGTCGCGCATGCGAACCCGCTTCCAGTAGAGCGGCAACAGTACGATCGGCAGCAATTTCACTGCGACAGCAAGACCAAATGCTACGGCTGCAATCGGCCGCCATCGGCGCCCCAGCGCGGCGAAGGATACGAGCAGGAGCAGTGCGCCAACAATGTCAATGTGACCGCTTCCCGCCACTTCAATGGCCAGCAACGGGTTCCAGGCGTACGCCAGAACCAAATGCGCTCGCCGCTCGTTACGACGCAGAACATCGAGCAACACGAAAATAATTGCGAAGTCGCAAATCACAAATGCCACTTTCAACGCAAAGGTGGACTCGTGAATCGCGGTTACGGCGCGGAAGAAGAGCTGAGCGCCTGCCGGATACGGGCTCGGTAGATGCGGGTTGTTCAAGTTGCGGGTCTCGGCTGTGTGCAAGCCCCTAACTGCAGGATCGCTCGGAACGACGATGTAAGGGTTATAGCCGAGCCGCTGCACGCGGCCATCCCAAACATATCGGTGAATGTCATCGTCGGGGCCTGAGGGCATCCGAAGAAATTGAAGATGCCACAGAGCGGCCAGGACAAGCCCAATGACGACAACGCGCCGTGGAAATCCTGGCGTGGAGAAGAACTCACGGGTCGCCAGGAGGTACGCGACGCCGGCAACGGCCAAAGGCATGATGAATGATGGTTCACCCGTGCGGCTGAAGTTCCGGGAGCAGATCGTCAGCGCCACGAGCAAGATGACGCCGAGCACGTACACTCTGCTGGATGGAGTGAATTTCACAGTTCTCCCGTGCCCTTCCGTAGTTGTGCCGCCATAAGTTCCCACTCTTTCAACCACATCGCCGTGCGTGGCGCCCTCTCCGGAGCCAGGCGCAACTCCGCTGCCAGCCGAGTCAGGTCGTCAGCCACATCGATATCGTAAAAAGGATCGACGAAGCCTAGGGAAAGCTCGAGAGCTCGTACGCGCGACAGGAGTCCCTCCAGCGCGCTGCTGGTGCCCATTCCGTCGCGCGCGAAAAGCGCAGGGTGAGAAGTCTTTGCCCCTACGAGATAGTAGCCTCCGTCGTGGGTCGGTCCCACGACTACGTCATTTGCGGCCAGGGTTTCGAACGCGTCTTCGAGAACCGAACGCGGCAGATGTGGGCTGTCGCTGTTGAATGCAACGATACGCCGTTGGTGTTCTTCTGTGAAGTGCGCAAATACCGAAGTAAGTCCCGCAGCAAGGCCCTCACCCTTCTGCGCAACTACGCTTGCTTCGTTGCCTGCCAACTGCGCCAGTTCGTTTACATCCGAGTCCGGGCACATGATGGCAACTTCTACATCGCCCAGTGACCGCGCCAGTGCCAGCGTGTCGTCCAGAAGACAGCAGTAGAAAGCACCGGCAGCACTAAGAGAAAGGCCAGGAGCCAGTCGGGTTTTGACCGCGCCCGGCCTTGGTGCTTTTGCCATGATGACCAGCACGCGGTCACGTCCCGACGAACGCACCACCGTCTCGGTTGAAGGCTCCATAAAGTTTGACGCGGACCTACGTTGGCCGTGGTGTTCCGGCTCTTCGGCGCCGAAAATGATAGCGCACTATCAGGCTGAAAATAAACCAAGCGGCACCGACCGTGCCCTTCAGCGTACCGCCGATCTTCGATTTTCCGATACGCGGGTGGTAGCTCACAGGGACTTCAACCACGCGGAATCCCGCCAGGGCGCCTTTCAGGATCATCTCGACGGCCCAGCCATAGGTGGTCTCTTCGAGGGCAAGCCCGCGTAGTACATCTGCGCGGCCGGCGCGAAACGGGCCGAGATCACTGATTTCCAGCCCATAGAGGAGCCTGATCAGGCTGGCGGCGAGGCGATTACCAAACACCTGATGCCAAGGCAGCGCCCCGGCAGAACGCCGCTCCCGGAGGCGGGAACCGAGCGTAATGTCGGCACGCCCCTCGGCAATTGGCGCCAAGAGAATCGGCAATTCAGAAGGCCGGTCGCTGTAGTCTCCATCGAGAAACACAACAACGTCAGGGGAATTTGCCGTGGCTAGCCCTGTCAGACAAGCTCGCCCGTATCCGCGGCGAGGTTCCTGAATGACGACGGCGCCCATTTTTGCGGCGATGTCGGGCGTCCCGTCACTCGAGTTGCTGTCCACAACGATGACCTCCGTGACGAGATTGGAAGGCAGGTCGGTAAGCACACGGCCAATAGCCTGCGCTTCGTTATGGGTAGGAATGATGACCGAC
>JAOAPQ010000680.1 GCA_025462965.1 Bryobacterales bacterium | reverse complement strand
TGCAGCCGACGCAGATGTTCCAGACGGCCGCCGCCTTCCGGCCGGAATGCCGTACGAAATCAGCGCCGTGCAGGCGAGGTTCGTATCCTCGATTGAATCCACCGAAGTCGAACTCAAACAGGAGTTGGGCCGGGGTTCGTAATGCGGCTGGAAAAACCAGACCGCTGGCCGCCGCGACTCGCACATCGCGAAACGCTGCTGTCAGGTGAGCAAGCCAATCCGCGCTGAGGATGGCATCGTCATCGGTGAAAGCGATGACCGATCCGGAAGCGCAACGTACACCCGCATTGCGGGCGCAGTCCAAGCCGGGACGCGGCTCGCAAACATACCGCACATTCGCCCAGTTGGTCGCGACGCGTTTGGTTTCGCCGGTAGAACTGCCATTATCTACCACGATTATTTCGGATGGCTGCAAGCTCAGGGCGGCGATAGATCGCAAACATTCCTCCAGCTGTCGGGGGCGATTTCGGGTGCAGATTACCAGGGAGACGCTCTCGGTTGATCGCGGCAGGCCTTCGTTGCGCCAGATCTCGCTGAGCCGCTTCAGCGGCTCCTCGTGGCTTGCAGCAGGAGTTGCAGAGCGGTCGCGTGCCTCGGCGGGCAACGACTGCAGGTACGCGTGGACGCTGGGGGCGATCACCCGCACAACGAGGTTTCGCGCCTGCGCTCGTGACAGCGGAAGATCGGTCGCCAGCAACTCACAATGGCCCAAGGGTCTGCCTTCGCACCAAAAGCAAACGTAGAGCCCGTTGTAACAGCGTTCGAGCGACAGCGCCCCGAGATCGGCTACGTCAACGTGGAGAACCTTCCAGCCGCGCTGCCGATCAGGCAAACCGTCTTCGGATTCTTTCCACACGGGCCTTTGAGCGATCATATGCACCGCAGAGCCCCACGACTCCGCCCCATAGTTCGGCCCAAGCCAGATCTCCCTTCCAGCCGTTCCTTCCGAGCGCGCTCGAAACCACGTAACGGGTAAGCACCCGGAACCAGCCGAGAACCATACAGCGGAACCGCGCTCGATTGGACCTGTCCGAACGATAGTTTCTGACGGCATATGCCATCATTCCGAGTCCCCAAGTATACATCTGACGTCGCAACTGCTTGTGCTCGCGCCGGTGCTCGTGCCATACAAAAAGCTCCGGTTCTTTGATCAGTACGAACCCAGCTCGAAGTATCCGATAGAAGATGTCCAGGTCTCCTCCGCCGGGCAGCGGCGCCCCTGTATCGAGCGCCTCATCGAATCCGCCCAATTCCGCGAGCACGCTCCGGCGGAATACCATGTTGCAGCCCGTACCGAAGCAACCCGCGTTACACGGGTAATTCCGCAACTCCCGGCAATCCGCGCTGAAACGCCTCGTTTCGAATGTAGAGCCGAAGCCGCCACGCGCCTGGAACAGAATCTGGGCGGCGGTTTCGAGTTCGTAGGGCAATACCGGGCCCGTGAAGGCCGCCGCTTCCGGATTCTCGGCCCATGCTTTCTCCAGGCCTCTTATCCACCGCCGGTCTACGACAGCGTCGTCGTCAAGAAAGGCCAGCAGTTCACTATTCGATTCTTTTATGGCGCGATTTCTCGCAAAATCCAGACCCGGCCTGGGCTCCCGGACGTAGCGCGCGGAAGCGCCCACTGAAGTGAATGAGGCGACGATTTCCCGGGTGCGTTCATCCGAGGGTGCATTATCGATCACCAGAATTTCGAAGCCCTCTTGCCGCTTAAGTTGTGGCTCGATCGGGAGCAGGCCTCGAATCGCCCGCTCCACCAATGCCGGATGATCTTTCGTGCAAATAGCAACGGTCAGGGACGGAAGGTTTCCCGACCGAGGAGGAGAATCGGCCAACTCCCGCCTCAGCGACTCAGCCGTGATCTCCGCGCCTGCCCGGTCCCTGATCAGGGTCCTTAACTCCTCTGAGCTGACGGTCCCACTCGCCAGGGGGACCATGAAAAACGTGACGGGGCGATCCTCATACCGTACCAGCACTCCCGCGCCGCTCTGGTCCGGGCCGATCTCGAGCGCAGGCAGCGGGTTCGTAACTTCTATGTCAGCCAGCAGATATCTCATACGTGCAACTCATACCGGCAACTCATACCTGGTTGGGCATAGCGGCCGCCAGATTTGGCATGCGGAATAACTCCGAGAAGGCCCCGCCGGCCGTCCTGAGCTCGCGCGGAGCGCCTTGTTCCGCCACCCGGCCGTCCTGCAATACAATCACGTGGTCGGCTATTGCAATGGTCGAGAGCCGGTGGGCGACGATGATGATAGTTTGCCGGCCCTCATTTTGCCGCAGGGTCTCCGAAACAACCTCTTCGGCCACAGAGTCCAGCGCATTCGTGGCCTCGTCAAGGATCAGGATATCGGGATTGCGGATGAAGGCGCGGGCGATTGCGACCCGCTGCCGTTGTCCTCCGGAAAGGTGCAGGCCGCGCTCTCCCACGCTGGTGTCATAACCGGCCGGCAACTGCGCGATGAACTCGTGCGCATTAGCCCGCCGCGCGGCCTCTATGATTTCCGCATCCTGGGCACCGCGCCTTCCTACAGCAATATTTTCCCGAATCGTCGTGCTGAACAGATGTGTGTCCTGACTGGCGAGGGCCACGCGATCGCGCCACGTCTCGAGGTCCAAGGATGGAAACTCATGGCCGTCAGCACGAATTCTTCCTTCGCTCGCATCGTAAAATCGGCAGATCAGGTGAACGAGTGTTGTCTTGCCGGCGCCGGAATTGCCTACGATCGCCGTCACTTTCTTTGCCGGGATCCGTAGATTGATATCCACCAGAGCACGCCGGTTTTCTCCCGCATACCGGAAGGTCACCCCCTCGAACGAAATCGCATGGTCCAAGCCGCCAAACCGAATGTCGCCGGAGCGTATGCGGACTTTCTGCGCCGAATCCAAGAGTGCCGTAACGTCCTCAATAGACCCTGCCATGCTCGTCAGCGCCACCCACGCGGATTGCAGTTGCGTCAGGTTCGGCTGGAGCCGAAAGAGAAGCAAAAGGAATACCAGGGACGTCGGAACAGATGCGGTGTGCGGCAGTTGCCAGACAAGCAGGCCGAGCAGCAGCGCCGCATAGACGATTTCTGTTGACGGCTGAACCAAACCCGAAAGCAATTCCAATTTAAGAAAGGACGCACGAACACGTTCGGAAGCTCGTGCGAAGCGTTCGCGCTTTTGCTCTTGGAGGGAGAAGGCATGGATTGTGCGGATCCCGGCGACTCCATCCCACATTCGGGCACCAAGCTCCGCGTTCACCTCCACGGCCTTTTCGCCAACCCCTTTCACGGGTCGCGACGCCCGGCCGATGACGAGAGAGATGACCAGGAGACAGCAGACCACCAGTAATGTCAGTTTCCAGGAAACCACCAGCAACAGGATCGTGAACACCGCAATCGTGCAGGCTTGCACCAGCGAGTCTCCGAATATCTGAAATGCCTCCGCCGTGCGCCAGCTTTCGTTGGAAAGCGTATCGAGAATTTTGCCGGGATCGCGTTGCTCCCAGAATGAAAAGGGAGCCCGCATCAATTCATCGAAAATCCGCTGCCGCAGTTCGTGCCCGGTGCGCGTGTTGACCCATGACAGCAGGGCACGGTTCGCATAGAGAAGCAGATTCTTGAGAATCAGGAGAACAAAAACGCATGCCACCAAAGGCCCGAGCTGATTTTCAACGGCTTGCGGCAGGGACCGGGCGATCCACCGGGGCAATATAGACGCGCCGCCGCCTTTCTGCACGCTATTTAGTATGGGGATGAAGAGGGTTATTCCAACCCCCTCCGAAAGGGAGGAAAGCGCGCCAAGTACCAGCGTCGCTGTAAACCAGAAGGGAGATGGCTTGAGAAGACGCCATAGCGCCTGGAATGTAGAAACTGCATGGGCTCTATTCTTTGCAACGTCGGTAAGAACTTCTCTTCTGGCGATCATTCTGTTGCTATTGGCGCTTGGTACCGGACCACTTTCGGCGATTGGCATTGTTCAATGACTGACTTTTCGCACAACACGCCGACCCGTGGTATCCGCGAATCGGATCTGCTCAAAGCAGTCGCAGAGACTGCAGCGGCCCGATGTGAGCGCGCCGACTCGTATGGTAGGCTGCTGAAACCATGTCGAAGACGTTGGACCCGTTTTACTCATTTCTGTCGCTAGATGGATGAATCAGCAGCGACAACACGCGATCGAGTATTTGCGCGAAGAGAACCGAGTGCTTCGCGATCAGCTCGGCAACCGGCGACTTCGCTTCACTGATGTTCAAGTCGCGACGGAGGTTGAGCACATTCACAGTGCCGAGCAGATTGGTCGGCACGTAGGCCGCAGGATCTTATGGATGCATGAGGCGGCATGACCTTCCCGGAGGAGCAGTTCCCTATTCGCGAGGCAGTGAAACCGGCGGCGCCTGTGATGAATTAGCGTTCACTTTGCTACCACTTGCAGTAATTCGCGCCCATCGTATGGACGGACCATAAACCGTTTACTACGGTGGGCGTCTGTGCCGTTGCGGGCCCGGCATCACAGGTGACGGATTTCGGCTCAGGAAAGACGCTTGAGTTCAGCCGAACGACTACATTTCGGAAGCCGGGGTAAGCGCGGAGAACCCAACCGGTGCCGTCGCGACGGACCAGTGTGCCTTCGAATGATTTGAGAGGCGCGTGAGTGACACGGATCCGCCGGACTTCGCGCAGGAACAGGCAAGGCTCGGCCACGATGCCAGAATGGAGGATGGCGCGGACCGCGTCGCTTTCCTCATCCCGAATTAGGGGGGATGGTTGCCGAAGCCGAAAATTGAGACGACGCCAGAGGCGGTGATGATCGGCAGACTTTGGCATTGGTCAAAACGGAAAATTGGAGTGGGTGCGGATACCGTGCCCCGGATACTGGGGCTGTTGGACAGACGCGACTTGCCGGCGACATGATGAAGTTTCTTCCGGAAGATCAACTGTTTGAAGGGAGACCAAGCATCATCGGGGTTGCGACGCAGACAAAGCTACCGCCGTTTCTATCGATTCGGGGAAGTCCAGCCACGATAAAAATGTACCTCCAACTAGAAACGTTGGCGGGCATACACGAAGTTAAGCACAGGCAAGACAGTATGCAAAACGATTTCCGGCCTTTCTGAGTACCAAGCATTAAGTAATAGTGCGAAATGTTACTCAAGGCTCATGACTGGTTCGTTTGCCACATGTGGGTCATCAGATTACCGTTGCGAGCAGAATCAAGCATTCCAGCGAGGACAATGACTCGCCGAAGCGTCCGCCGCCGCTAACGCCTCGGCGGTTTACGTCGAGACTAATCACGGGAGGGTTGGTTCTTTGACTATACGGGTCCGTGAACACGCGCACCCTAAGATTAGGTCTATCAAAACTCGAGCACCGCCAAGCCCCTTGTTTGGTGGAAAAGCAAGTGCTGTACCAGAAATAAATGGTAAGTCGGCAAGATTCTGTTGAGCCGTTTTACCTCCGGCAGGCGCAATCCTCCGAATGCGCTTACCGGCACTTCTATTTCACGGGAACAGCTCAAGAGCCAGCCTTGCCCAAGCAAGCTACTTACCGTTCCGCGCGGGCCGTCCCGCAGGGATCCCAGTTCAGATATTAGGCGGCCGTTTTGGGTGGTTTCAGTACTTCTTCTGGCGGGTCAGCTCCGTGCGTTCCGGCTGCGGGCGTTCGATCACTAAATCGAATGCCGAGCCGCTGCGCATCCTCCGGCACTGCCGGAAACACCGGCAAACCGCCGAATATAACAAGCCCGCAAAAATGATTCTAAATTTGTATTAGTCATCACATCCTCAACCCTGAGAGTATGCCATAATACCTTTCCGACTTAAATGCTATAAGTGGTCCCGGCTTACGCGAACCCGTAAAACGGTCTCGACCGGATATGCACGTCCAAAAACGGCTCGTGACAGGAAAGGTAGAGCTGGGAGAAGCACCACGACAGGACGCCATAGAGAGGAGCGAGGGGGAACACTAGGTGCACAGAAGCCGATGCTGTAGGAGGTCCGGAGAGCATCCGCGAGAATCGATCGGCCGCTTGCGCCGCGAACTCGCTCTGCTCAACACCGCTATCAAAGCTGTGGAAGATCTGGAGGTCGCCATGTATGCGGGTACGGACACACAGCGTCGTGACCGTGGGCGGCCCCCGAGATTAGCGAAAGAAGCCGAGACCCGCCGGGTAAGTACCTCTTGAGTGACAACCCCCCACGCGGTCAGCCGGCCAGAACTGCCCGTATCACCGCCACTGGGTTCCGGGCCATAGAATAAATCCAGTCCCTGCGCTACGCTGCGGGCTGGCCCGTTGTCTCGGTTCAAGGCCTTGTGGACGGGTCTTTCTTAGAGGCGGGGGTCTTCTTGTTCTTCGAACCCAATGGGCGGCCGCGCTTCCTCTTCGGCTCGACGCCGTCCATCCATGACGGAGGACCTCTGCGCCGCGGGCGGCGATCCATCGCCAAGCGTTCGAGGCTCAGAATAGCCCTTTCGAGTTCTTCACGTTCCTGCCGCAGATCAGCGAGGATTTTGCCTACGTCCATCTTTCTCCCTGGTCTTAAACAGTGTATGAACCGGCGTTAAGCCGACGCGATTGTCTACTCCAGTGAGACGAGACTGGCATGGGCTTAGTTTGAAATTTGAACAATTTGTACGACTCTGGTACTACTGGATGGGCGGCGCGACAAGATCAAGAAGGCCATCGAGCCTCGGTCATCACTGCACGCGGCGCTGAACCGCGACGCCTTCGCCACAACAACACCACATTCGTTGCACGTGAGGTCCGCGTAATCGCCGCGACTGACCGGCATGATGATGCCGCAACACTCCGGATCACGGTAGTCTTCGTGGGGAACGAGCTGTGGAGTCTTCCTCATCATTTCAATCGCCGCGGCTTTCGTTGTCGGCCAGCCGCGCTTCCAGGGTCTTGAAGTCGTTTGGGAATAATTCCATCGATGACAAAAGCACTGAACTCGCGCAACGCCCGACTGTAGCCATCTATTGTTGATGTGCGGGGCTTCGTGGCGTTCGCGATTTTTGTAGTCCCCGGGGGCAAATCAGAAGGCAAATTCGACGATACAACCTTGAAGCTGACGCTGGCTTGTTCGTGGGCCACTCTCGCGCGCTCGAGTTCGTCCCATAGCACGCGCTCAATTTGTTGTCGGTTCGAACGGTCCACCTGAAATTAGAGCTCTGCCGGATAATGGCGCGTTCGGGCTGTGACAGGTTACCGCGGAACGGACCTAGTCCCAACAGGCACAGGATAGGCACAACGCCCCGATTACAAGTAATTTTTGATGTAAGTTATCGATTTTGGGGTGGGTAGTGGGGATTGAACCCACGACATCCGGAACCACAATCCGGCGCTCTACCGACTGAGCTATACCCACCGCATGACGGTCTTGAATCAGTTTATCAAACTCCAGGGCGTGCTACGCTGAATACACTTCGGTTCGATGCGTACCCGAACTGCTCTTGTCGCGATCGCCGCAAGTCTTTCCCTCATCAGCGCGATCTACGCCTTCCAGCGCCCCTTCCGCGAATATCCAGGGCGCGAGTACAGCAACTTCCCACTCCCGCCCGACTATATGAACAAGTCCGAATGGGTGTTCGCGCGCCTCATGTACCCTCCCGCCTACAACATGCGGGGCGGTTGGCGGCGTCGCGGAGGCGGCAGCGATTGGACGCAAGGCTATTCCAGCTGGACCACCGATTATCCCCGCTCCGACCGCCACCTGTCCGCGGCCGTCCGCCGGCTGACGCGCGTCAATGCCCGCAGCGCCGAGCAGCCCGTGAACCTGGACGATGGCGACGATGTCTACAACTGGCCGTGGCTATATGCGGTGGAAGTGGGCCATTGGGAGCTCACGGACCAGCAGGCGGCGAAGCTGCGCGATTTCCTCAACCGGGGCGGGTTCTTCATGTGCGACGACTTCCACGGCGAGCAGGAGTGGGAGATCTTCGAAGCCAGCATGAAGCGCGTGTTCCCGGACCGTCCGATTTCCGATATTCCCGATACCGATCCTATTTTCCACACGCTATACGATCTGGAAAAGCGCTACCAGGTGCCCGGCGCGCAATATCTGTACTCAGGCAGCCTTTCGGAATACGGCGGGATCATTCCGCGTTGGCGCGGGATTTATGACGAGAAAGGCCGCCTGGTGGTCGCGATCTGTCACAACATGGATCTGGGCGATTCGTGGGAGCACGCGGACAATCCTGAGTATCCCGAGAGATTTTCCTCGCTGGGGATGCGGATTGGTGTGAACTATATCATCTACTCGATGACGCACTGACCGGGCGGGTGTAGACGGTTTCGAAGCCGGGGCGGGAATTGACGGAGAGGCCGCTCGAAGTCGACGTCTCTGGCCGCTCATCGTTTCGGTGTGGTCCGAGAGGGGGAAGTTTGGGGCTGCCGTCGTCGGTTTTGGTGGTTGAGTTAGTCGTCACCCGCGAACCCTTCTGGTCGGGGCGGGAATCGATGCGATCCACATCTTCGCGGACGATGGAAGTGTCTTCTTTCTTGAGCATGACGACCACGCTATCCTCTGTGGCCTGGTCGAACTTCCCGATGATGGGCTGCTTCGAGCCTTTCTTGTAAACTCGGATCTCGGAGCCGCTCTTGATGTCGCGCACCTTCGCCCAGGGATCGTCGGCCGCGGCCGCCCACGCGGCGATCGAGAGCAAGAGCAATGTTCGCTTCATGATGCTGATATAGTACGCCTGATCCCTATGAATCGCCGAGAATTTTTTCAAACCGCGGGAGCTGCAACGTTCGCCGCCGCCCCTATTCAGCGTCTCGCTTCTGCCCTTCGCAAGAAGGTAAAGATTACGGACGTCAAATGCATGATTGTGCGCGGCACGTGGGACTGGAATCTGATCAAAGTGGAAACCGATTCCGGGCTATACGGCATCGGCGAGGCGTACTGGGGCTGGGGCGTGAAGGACCTGGTGCTTAACAAGCTCAAGCCGATCATCCTGGGCGAAGATCCGCTGAACGTGGACAAGCTCTATACGAAGATGCTCATGGAGAGCGCGGGTGCAGGAGCTATCGGCGGGACCACTGTCACCGCGGCCAGCGGCATCGAGATAGCGTTGTGGGACCTTTGCGGCCGCATTCTGGAGACGCCGGTTTGCAACCTGCTGGGCGGACGGTTCCGCGACAAGGTCCGCTTCTACCGGACGGTCTCGACGGCGGTTGACCACCCCGAAGATCCGTCGGCATGGAGAGCGCAGGCCCAGGGCCTCCGCGCGGAAAAGTGGGGCTGGACCGCGTTCAAGTTTCAGGGCGATGGCATTCCGCGCAAGGCCGATCCGAAGTACCTGGAGCCCGGTCACGATCCCTACGCGCGCAATCTCACGAACAAGGATCACAGGCGGATCGTCCAGGCGATGGAGACAGTGCGGGAGACGGTGGGGCCGGAGACCGACTTCGCAATCGAATGTCATTGGCGTTATGACACCGCGGATGTGATCCGGCTCGGCCGTGAACTGGAACCGGTGAAACCGATGTGGCTGGAAGATCCGGTACCGCCCGAGAATGTGGAGGCGATGGCGCGCGTGACCCAATCCATCGGAATTCCGGTGTGCACGGGCGAAAATCTGTATGGCCGGCAGGGCTTCCGCAAACTGATCGAGATGCAGGCGTGCTCGGGCGTCCACATCGATGTGCCGAAGTCCGGAGGCCTGCTGGAATCGAAGAAGATTTCGGATCTTGCCGATTTGTATTACATCTGGACCGCTTGCCATAACCCCGCGAGCCCCGTGGGGACAATTGCGTCGTGCCACGCGGCGGCGGCGATGCGGGAGTTCCGGATTCATGAGCTCGCGAATTGGGTGGAGTGGTGGCCGGACCTGGTGGTGCGCGAAGG
>JAOAPQ010000661.1 GCA_025462965.1 Bryobacterales bacterium | reverse complement strand
AGAGGCAATTTTCTCAGCGAGGATGTTTCGACGCAGTCCGGTACGATGGCGCTCGTCCCGCAGGTTGTCGACGCTGTGAAAGTGCCGGTCATCGCCGCTGGCGGCATCGCCGATGCGCGTGGCATTGTTGCGGCTTTTGCTCTTGGAGCAGCAGCGGTGCAAATAGGAACGGCCTACTTGCTGTGTCCGGAAGCTAAGGTCAGCCCCGTGCATCGTGAGGCCTTGAAGAACACCACGGACAGTCAGACCACGCTAACGAACATTTTCACCGGCCGTCCTGCCCGAGGAATCATAAATCGGGCTATTAGAGAGCTGGGCCCAATTTCGGACAATGTTCCGGATTTTCCGCTCGCTGCCACAGCTTTGGGGCCGCTTCGCTCAAAAGCCGAGGCCGCAGGATCGGGTGACTTCACCCCACTGTGGTCCGGTCAAGCGGCGTGCCTTTCTCGCAAGCTTCCCGCGGCAAAGCTGACGAAGCAACTGGCGACAGAAACACTAGACAAGCTGAGATCGTTGTAGAAAGCCCATGGCGTGTGATTGGCGAATCGGCCATCCAAAATCATGCATCTGCTACACCGATGTACACCAAACGCTCGGACACTTCCCCGGACCATTCCCCCGAATCCTCGGTCACGAGCCGGTCAGCGAGATCGTGGCCGTGGCTCCCGACGACACCACGCGAAAGGGCGCTGCGAATGGTGCCAGCGTGGCCTGGTCCGGATACAGCGTTATGGGAAGCGTCGTCCCGTGGTTCTGGTCGGATTTTACCCAATCGGAAACTACCTTCGCGGCGAGGTGCGATATCGGTTGATATCGCAAATTATTCTTGCGCTTGTAGCTGTCGAGATCCGAGGCTACGAACCGGACGCCACAGTTCTGACTATCGAACCTTCGCCTGGGGAGTGAGGTCCCGATTCAGCTATGTGGTTCAGGCGCAGGTGCCGGGCGTACACGGTGTGAAGCAACACCCATCCATCGCGATCTGGCTTGTTCCCATTTCGACGCGGAGATAGACTCAGGGCCTGAGAAAGGAGCAAATCCGATGGCACAATATCTTCTCCAAGTGGCATACACGCCCGAAGCATGGTCCGCGCTGGTGAACGATCCTCAGGATCGTTCGAAAGGCGTGGAAGGGCCGATCAAAGCTCTGGGGGGCAGAATCGAACGGTTCTGGCTCTCCTTCGGCGAGTACGACATGGTGGGCGTGGTCGAGATGCCCGACAACGTCAGTGTCGCGGCATTCTCGATGGCCGTGTCCGCCGGAGGGGCATGCCGGGACGTCAGGACGACGCCCTTGCTGACAACGCAGGAAGGCATCGAGGCAATGAAGAAGGCCGCGACTTGCGGCTACACGCCGGTTACAGGAAAGAAGAGACAGGCGGTCGGCTAGCGTCATCGGTTGTGTCCTATTCCGCTTGACCAGGGACCGCAGCTTGAGGCCGCTCTCGAAAACAGCTACCAAGATTTCAGACCCGGTCGAACCTGATTCGCCTCGATTTCCGGAGAAAGGCTGATGCTGAGAATGTGAAGGCGTCCGCAATAAGGCGGATCGGGAAAGTTAGACCCGAGGACGCCTTACAGATGCGCGTCCGGTTTCAGACCTGATCCCTGGGTGAGGAATTATGGCGAGTGCGAAAACCGAACTGCGAGTGTCAGGGCTAGCGGAACCAGGTTTGCCCAGCAGCGTGGAAGGTTTGCTGTCGGCTGTTCAAGGCGTTGAATACGCGCACGTGAATCTTGGGGCCGCAAAGGTAACGATCACCTACGACGATTCACTGACCGGGGCTGAAGCACTGATTGCTGAGTTGAAGCGCACGGGGTTTGACGCCACGCAGGATTGAAAACCTCTTCGATGCGAGGAGTCGCCCAGAATGGTCTTCGCTCGAGCCGCTGGACTCGCAACGTTGATATGCTTCATTACCGGTATCCAAACCGCTCCGACATCAGGCGGATCGTTTCCACTCGCGGAGCACTAGAAGCTTGTCCGCCCGATCACCTGCTCCGTTGTCTTGCCCGTCAGGCTCACGGCGATTCGGGCGAAGTGTGCAAGGAGAACGCCGCCACCGAGAGGCCATCCGCGAGGGTATGCCTATCGTCTCCGCTTACCCGATTAACCCCGCCACGCCCTGCACAGGGTTCGGAGAACATTCGCTCTGATCATCACTGAGGTCGACCGCAGCGTGATCACGTTCCGGTGAATTACTTCACTTTCGTTCACCTTCGATTGTTTTGGCCTTGGTTTCCGCACCGCCTGCTTTGATGGCGATCCTCACAGCACCTTCCATCGGATCTTTGAAGGGCACCTCGATTCTGAGCAGGCCGTGCTCGTAGGTCGCTTCGGCTTTGTCAGGTTTCACCGGCCAACCTAAAGCCAGTGCTGAAACATACTCGATGTCCCTTGCTGGCGCTATTAGGTGGACGCTGTCTTCCAGGATCTTCACATCGATGGTATCCGTTGGCGCTCCTGGAATGGCAAACTCCAGTACTAGCTTGTGGTTCTCCCTGTCAGCATACGCTACCGTATTGGGCGCAACTCGAATCCGATCTTCCTGCATCTTGTTACCTCCCTTCGACAACATATTATTTCAAAATTGAGTATCCGACAGTCGCGCAGGATGCCCCATGGTGACGGAGTTATGACCTTCGAGCCTAATCACTGATATCGTCCAGACACCTTGCCAGTCGTCATGAAGCCATTTAACCGCTTCACCGCCGTTCGCAGCGCCTCGATGCACGACGTGTAATGCGCCCCTGCCTGCGGGATCCGCAAGTTTTTGTTTGGCTGTGGCATGCCCCTCGGAACGTAATTAAGCACGCGCTTGAATTCCGCACTGCTACGCATCAACATTTGGCGGGCGAGTGCGACATCTTCCCGAACGGCGCCTTACTGCCCACTGTACTATTCAACAGGTTTGACAAACTTTATCCAGTAGGGGACTGAGCAGGGAGGCGAGGCAAAGCGCGCCGTGGCAAGTGCCTATTGCGCGCGATTCAACAACGGTATTCGTTCCGGTGCCGAACGTACTCCCCCTTCAGGAACGCTAAATGGGCGCGAAAGGCGGAGGCTTCTTCCCTGAGTTTGGGGGCCAACGCCCAGGGCTCCTACCGTCAACCTCCAGCAACGTCCTGCCCCCTGTGTGGAAAGAGCGAGTTTGTCCCGCTAGCGCTGCAAACTCCGTTTACCGCTTCGTCTGCTTCAACCGATCCGCCAACTGGGCGGACCGCTCGCTGAGTGGCCTTGAGTACGCGGCGTAGTGCTCTACATGCTCCCGAACGGCACGGCCTCCTCCGCCAAACACGCCACCGCGGCGCAATCACGGACTTCTAGCGCATCGGCAAGCGCTTTGGTGGCGACGGTCAAAGACTCCTAACAGGCGAGCATTACATTTAAGCGCGCGTCCCGGCCGGAGTACGCCACAGGGACCAACTTGGGCGCTTGTCCCATTTGCAAAATCGCAGCACTAGGATGCCCGTTGTGCGGAAACTCTACCGCTCCCGCCACACGATGAACGTCCCGCTAGCTTGGCATGCGCAACATTTCCCCGTGCCATTACAATCCGCGCACTTCTGATTATCGTCAGTCGTGCCGTTTTCATCGCAGACTGGACAGATTGAACTACCGTGACAGGCGTGGCCCCTGCCCGAACCACCACACGGGGCGCAATTAACAAAAGCGGCCACCTGACCTTTGTACTCCGTTCCCCTGCCAATCGGCAAGGGTGAGCGTGTAAGAGTGTCCACGTAGCACGAATTGCCACACGAGATGTAGCCGGCCTGTGCAATATTAAGGAACACAGTCGGGCCCCTACATCTCCCGCTGTTCCCGGATATTTTCCTTTTCACTGAATCGCATCCGGGCGTTTCCAAGGGTCCAGATACTTCCTGTTATGGCAACTAACGTCGAGTTGGGTTTTGTTCGGCTACAATTGCAAACAGGCATTACAATGCTGAATCTCGCCCATACAGAGCAAGAACTGCCAGACCGAAAAGGCGCCGTGCAAGCGATCACGAACGCACGTAAGGCGCTGGCTTCAGCCAGGCGATTCCTATTTGCGCTTGCAAATGTAGACGCCGGAACTACGGACCAACTTGGAATTGAAATGACGAAGCTGGAGAATGCGATCTTGCGATACGATGCAGAGGCACTAAATCCAGCAACGCAACTGTAGGACACTACAAACTGCTTCTTTCCGGTTGCGTTGATGAACTCGCTTCTGCTGTTCCGGGTAACGATTTCAGGAAAAGCTTCAGTCTCCTGCCAGGAAGCAAACGAACGGCGCAAGGCCGCTCGCGCTGCGTGGGAAAATCATTTCCACGAACATCGTTGCGATCCCGACCGTAAAGAAATCGTCCGATTAACGGAACCACAAGTGCGGCCGTCGAGGTTGCGCATTTCAATGGGCGAGGGACCTTTGTACGACAAGGTTCTTGACCCACAGCTCAAGCATTAACTATTACATGTTAAGTCCGCTTGCTTGTGAAAGCTGATTCGCGAGAAAATAGCTCCGGTCGCTTGACAAAAGCAAGTTAAGCGAGCGACCAGGACCACCGAGTGGACGTTTCCCTTTTGATCCGGCACCGTTTAAAGGAACTTGGCCTTGAGCAGAAAGATTTGGCAGCCGCCGCCCAGGTGACCGAATCCTACATCTCGCAACTGCTGGCCCGGAAGAGGGCTCCTCCCTCGCCCGGACGCACCGACATCTACGAGAAGATCGGCCGGGCCTTGAAACTACCGAGCGGTGAACTATCGAAACTGGCTGACCTTCAGCGTGCGGAGGAATTGAGGAAAGAATGGGCTGAGCGCCCGCAGCCCCGCTTCAAGGAGTGTCGTGCGCTGATTCCGCGTAAATGCGATTCCGCCCGGCAAAACGAAGTGCGCCGGATTTTTGAGAAGGAGCCGTTCGGCGAACTCGAACGCCTGGTCACTCAAAAACTTCTGGATGTCGCTCAAGGAGTGGCCAAGGAGGAACTACAAAGTGAAGAGTGGCTCCGCCTGATGGCCCAACTCAGCGACCGTAGCTATGAGCAGGTTCGAGTTTCCATTCTCGAGTTTCTGGACACAGACATCTTCAACGTCTCGGTTGAAAACTGCATCTCCTTCCTCGATCCGATAATCGACTCTTGGGATATCGACCTCAAGACCTTTGGCATGGGAGTTGTACCAAACCGCCGGCTCACGGCAGTGAGCGCGAAGCGATTTGAGTTTGCCGAACAGGAGCCCCCGCAGCCCGTCGTCATAGAACCAGGGCTCGAACAATTCCTAAAGGATGCGTCCTTGAGTGGCGATGCCACCGAAGAGGAAATCGCGTTTCTGAAGGCTCTAAAGTTAAGAGGAAAGCAACCTTCCCCAATTTATTATTACCGGGAGCTACAAAACTTGAGGGATCCACTTCATTTCCAGTCTGTAGCGCAACCCTGAGAATCGGATTGATCGAAGGGGTGCGGGGCCGCTGGACAGCAAAGGAATGTCTTCATGAAAAGCAATTCTAAAATCCGCAAGATCGCTTTCGTCGGCGACCACTTGCCACGCAAGTGTGGCATTGCTACGTTCACGTCCGACCTGCTTGCCGCCGTCGCAAGCGCGCACCCCCAGAGCCAGTGCTTCGCTGTGTCGGTCAACGACATTCCAGGCGGCTACGAGTACCCGGAAGTGGTTCGCTTCGAGATTGAGGAGCAGGACCTGTCGTCCTATCTGCGCGCGGCGGACTTCCTCAATATTAGCAACGTGGATATCGTCTGCCTGCAGCACGAGTTTGGCATTCTTGGCGGGCCGGCCGGTGGTCACATCCTGGCACTCTTGCGGGAATTGAGAATGCCTGTCGTCACAACGCTTCATACCGTGCTTCGGGAGCCGAGAGCCGAACAGCGGCGCGTGATGGAGGGGTTAATCTCACTCTCTACCCGGCTTGTGGTCATGGCCGAGCGCGGACGACAGATGCTGCAGGATATTTACCAGGGGCCGCCGGCTAAGATCGATCTCATCGCACACGGCATTCCCGATGTAGGCTTCGTCGATCCGACTTATTTCAAGGATCAGTTCGGTGTGGAAGGACGGGTGGTGCTGCTCACGTTCGGCCTGCTTTCACCGAACAAGGGCATCGAATGTGTGCTCAATGCCCTGCCCAAAATTCTGGCCGAGTTCCCCGAGGTGGTCTATATCGTCCTCGGCGCCACTCATCCTAACGAACTGCGGGAGCACGGTGAAGCTTACCGGCTGAGTCTCGAAATCCTTGCCAAGAAGAACAAACTCGAGAAAAACGTCATCTTCTACAACCAGTTCGTGGACCTGGAGAATCTCAAGGAGTTCATCGGCGCGGCCGACCTTTACATCACGCCTTACCTCAACGAAGCGCAGATCACATCAGGCACTCTAGCCTACGCGTTTGGCGCCGGCAAAGCGGTTGTGTCCACACCGTACTGGCATGCTGCGGAACTGCTGGCGGAAGACCGTGGTGTGCTGGTGCCATTCGGCGATGCTCCGGCCATCGCGCGCGAGGTTATCGGGTTGCTGCGCGACGACACACGCCGGCATGCCATTCGCAAGAACGCCTACAAGATAGGCCGAGAGATGGTTTGGAGCAATGTGGCACAGATGTATATGCGTACCTTCGAGTGTTCCCGTCTGGAAGTGGCGCCGCTGTCGCGAAAATTTCTTGCCACTAAGACGCTCGACCTAAAGCCGCGGCAACTGCCGCCGATGAAGCTGAGTCACCTTTCGCGGATGACCGATTCCACCGGGGTCTTCCAACACGCTGTTTTCAGCGTGCCGAATTTTTCCGAGGGCTATTGCACCGACGACAATGCTCGGGCCTTCATTCTGGCGGTGCTGCTCGGTGAATTGGGCGAGGATCCGGAGTCCGTGCGGACACTGGCCAGCACCTCCGGGGCGTTCCTCCATCACGCTTTCGATCTCAAAACGAAACGCTTCCACAACCACTTAAGTTTTGAACGGCACTGGCTGGACGAACAGGGATCGGAGGACTGTCACGGGAGGGCGCTCTGGGCGCTGGGCGTAGGCGTGGGACGTTCGCTCTTTCGGAGCTTCCAGATGATGGCGGGACAGCTCTTCGCGCTCGCGTTGCCTGCGCTGACGGGGTTCACGTCGCCTCGAGCTTGGGCGTTCGGCTTGATCGGCATCCATGAATATCTGCGCCGGTTGAGCGGCGACAGCCTGGTCAACCAAACCCGAGAGACACTGACTTGCCGGCTCATGGAGCTCTTTGAAGCAAGTGCGCATCCGGACTGGCAATGGTTTGAAGAGGAACTGTCATACGACAACGCGAAGCTCGCGCACGCTTTGATTGTGAGCGGACATGCAACCGGACAACCAGCGGTGCTTCAGCGAGGGCTCGACGCCCTACGCTGGCTGACGGAATTGCAGATGTCCGAAAAGGGTCACTTTCGACCCATTGGTAGTAATGGGTTCTACCGTCGTGGCGGCCCGCGCGCCGATTTCGACCAGCAGCCGGTTGAGGCGCAAGCAACTGTCTCGGCCTGTCTGGAAGCCTATCGCGCCACATCGGACGTCTGGTGGTATGAACATGCGCAAGGCGCCTTTGACTGGTTCCTCGGCTGGAACGATCTAGGACTCGAACTCTACTCTCCCGAAACAGGCGGCTGCCACGATGGGTTGCATGTAGATCGGGTCAACGGAAACCAGGGAGCGGAATCAACGCTGGCATTCTTACTTTCATTGGCGGAGATGCAATTGGCACAAAACATACTGACGAGCTTTAAAGGACCGATCACCATCACGGAGTAGCCGCCAACCCCATGTCCATGCACCTCAAACGCACAGCCACAATCCTCAATCCCGACCAGTCCCGCGTTCTCCACAACGGCGAACTAATCATTCCTTATGGCTTGGCCGATCACGCCACTGGTTTCGCCACCATCGCGCTCGCTGAGGTGCTGGCTGCCATGGAGCAGGAATCTCCATTATCAGCATGACCATTCCCAACAAGAGGGTGGCTGTCCTGTCTCCAGTGGCCTGGCGAACACCTCCCCGGCAATACGGCGCGTGGGAGACGGTCGCCGGCAACATCACCGAGGGACTGGTCTCCCGCGGCTGGGATGTGACGTTGTTCGCCACTCGGGATTCCGTGACCCGAGCTCACCTGCATGCCGTGGTAGACCGGGGTTATGAAGAGGATCCCGCCATCGATCCAAAAGTAGCTGAGTATCTTCACATCTCTGAAGCCTTTGAACACGCTGCTGAGTTTGACCTCATCCACAGCCACTACGACTTCATGGCGCTGTGCTACACGCGGCTCGTGAAGACGCCGGTCCTGACGACAATCCACGGATTCTCGTCTCCCCAGATCATGCCGGTGTACGAGAAGTATCGTGACAGATATTTTGTCTCCATCAGCAACTCCGATCGCGCACCGGGTCTGAATTACCTGGCGACGGTCTATAACGGAATCGACCTCTCGTTGTACCCGATCCAGGAACTTGGCGGAAATAGCCTGGTCTTCCTCGGCCGGATTCACCCGGACAAGGGTGTCCATCTGGCGGTCGAGGCGGCTCGCCTGAGCGGATTGCCGCTTCTCATCGCGGGAATTATCCAGGATCAGACTTACTTCCGCGAGCAGGTAGAGCCCCACCTCGGTAAGATGATCCGCTACATCGGGCCAGTGGACGTGCCGGGCAAGAACGAGTTATTTGCGCACGCCCGAGCGCTCCTGCACCTGAACACCATCCCGGAACGATTCGGACTGGTCCTGGCGGAAGCCAATGCCGCCGGCGTGCCCGTGATCGCCATGGACCTCGGCTCGTGCCGTGAAGTGATCGAAGACGGGCAGACGGGTTTCCTGGTCAACAATGTCGACGAGGCGGTGCAAGCCCTCAAACGCCTGGGTGAAATCGACCGTAACACGTGCCGCCAACGGGTCCAGGAGTGCTTCTCTGTTGAAACCATGGTGAAGGCGTACGAACGTGTCTACCAAACGATTTTTGATCGGGAAGCGACCAGGAGATCATGATCCCGGACATTGTCAGACGATACCGAGGCAACCCCATCCTCACCAAGGCTGCAATACCCTATCCCGTGGAAACCGTTCACAACGCGGCGGTGGTGAAGCATGAGAACGAGTACATAATGCTGTTCCGATCCCATCTCCGCACGGGACGGTCCATCATTGGTTTGGCACGCAGCCCCGACGGATTCCACTTCACCGCTGATCCGGGCCCCTTTCTGACTCCTGCCAGCGACAGCCCTTTTGCGGCCTACGAAGAGTTCGGCGTCGAGGATCCACGCGTGACACACATGGACGGGGAGTACCTCATCACCTACAGCGCCTACTCGCGAAGTGGAGTGCGGATCGCCCTGGCAAAGACGAAGGACTTCAGTCATGTGGAAAGGATCTCCCTCATCACGGAGGCGGACTACCGGAATGTGGTGATCTTCCCCGAACAGTTCGATGGTCTCTATGCCCGGCTTGACCGGCCCCATTCGGAAATCGCCCCTTGGTCCATCTGGATTTCCTATTCTCCAGATCTACGTTTTTGGGGACAATCGCAGCTCATCATGAGGCCCGAACCATATCACTGGGACGAAATGAAGATCGGCCCGGGCGCGCCGCCGATCAAAACGGACCAGGGATGGATTTCCATCTATCACGGCGTTTTTCAGACCATGGACGGATCGGTCTACCGGTTGGGGGTCGCTCTTCATGATCTGCAGAACCCGGCAAAGATCATCGGCGTGGGCGACTCGTGGATCTTACAGCCGGAAGATCCCTGGGAAATCACGGGGTATGTCCACAACGTCGTGTTCACCTGTGGCGCCGTTGCGGAGTCCGATGGAACCGTGAAGATCTATTGGGGCGGCGCCGACACAGTCATGTGTGTAGGCGAAGCCAATGTCTCCGATCTGGTCGCGTTATGCCTGGATCACGCCAGACCGGCAAAATGAGCGTGGCACGAGTGTTGTGCT
>JAOAPQ010000648.1 GCA_025462965.1 Bryobacterales bacterium | reverse complement strand
GCTCTTCCGATCTTTGCGCGAGTTGAGAGGGGTCAAAGCGTTCGCCTGCTCAGAGGTTGCAGCATTCGTCGCTACCGGCAGGCCTGCGGCAGCGACGAGGCCAGCGCTGCCGATCAGAAACCGGCGGCGAGATGGAGAAGGAGGCGCCTCCTGTTGGGGCAATAGCTGAAATGTCGAGTTTGGTGAGTGTGATGGTCGACATCGTAGATCTCCTTACAAACAAAACGGTCAAGCGACGATCTGGAGCAGACATTTCCTTTCGTCAGTCAGCGATGAGCGCGCGCCCGTTGCGATAAGGGGGATAGTCGACATATCCTTCGGCGCCGCCACCGTAGTAAGTTTTGCGCTCAGGTTCGGCGAGCGGCCAGCCGTTCCTGAGCCGCGCAACCAGATCGGGGTTGGCGATGAACGGCTGACCAAAGGCGGCGAGGTCGATTGTGCCCAATGCGATCAATTCGTTTGCTTTCGCCAGCGTTTGGCCGCCGGCCAGGATCAACGCACCCTGGTCGAACATCGGCCGCAGTTTGCGCAGTAGGCTGTGCACCTCATCGCTGACCCGACCGGACATCGAGGCCACCCGGAATCCGGACTGGTCCATGAAATGCATGTAAGCGATCCTTCGGTCCGCGAGCTCTCGGCCGAGTTGGAGATAGGTCTGCTCTGCGTCCCGATAGGGCGGCATGTCGGAAATCTGACCGAAGGGGGAGAAGCGGATGCCGACCCGCTGCGAGCCGATCCGAGCGTTGACTGCGTCCACTACCTCCAATGTGAACCTGAGGCGGTTTTGCATGAGGTCAGCCGAATAGCGGTCCGTCCGGTCGTTCACGAGCGGGTTCAAGAACTGCTCGAAGAGATATCCGTTCGCCGCGTGTAGCTCGATGCCGTCGAACCCTGCCGCGACCGCGTTGTCGGCTGCGATCGCAAAATCCTCCACGGTTCGGCCGACTTCGGTCGTGGTCAGCGCATACGGTGACGAGACGGGAAGGAAGCTCGGCTGGCCCTGTTCGTCGTAGCCGAAGGCCATGGCGCCTCGAGCGATCCGGTTCGTCGCGCTAACCGGCTGGCGGCCCTTCTCCTGGATTGAGAAGTGAGATACACGCCCGACGTGCCACAGCTGCGCGAAGATGTGGCCTCCCGCGCTGTGTACCGAGCGCGTTACCTTGCGCCACCCCGCGATCTGGTCCGACGAAAAGATTCCGGGGTTGAAGACATACCCTGCCCTTCGCGGGAAATCGGCGTTCCTTCAGAGATGATCAGTCCGGCCGTCGAACGCTGGGCATAGTAGAGCGCGATGAGTTCGTCTGCGGCATCATGTTTTGCGCGCGCCCGGGTGAGTGGCGCCATGACGATGCGGTTAGGGAGCAAGAGACCCAAGATCATAATTTTTGAAAAGGTCGGACATGAGAGCAGCCTCCTTAGGATCGGCGGCCTCTCGGCTGATCGCCTTCTAACTAGATGGCACAGCCGATCCGGGAGATCAGCAACGGAGCTGTCCTCACTTTGCGGACCAGGCGTCCGCAATCAATAATCTGGTTTCGTGGGGCGCGCTTAGAGCCTTCAAATCACGGTCGCGCCGTACCGACTTCCCACCGTCGGCGGACCGCACGAGGCCACCGAGTTCTTGGCTTGGCTCGCGAGTGAAAAGAATGGCCATATGACCGGCCGGACTATCTGTATCGATGGCGGGGCCGACGTCGTCATTCGTGGTGAAGCGTTTGGTGATTGTTGAGAGGCAATCGACGAGCGCCCACACCTCACGTTATTTATGCGCTCTCTCAAGCGGTAGATATTCGCTCATGAAATCGATGAACGCCCGCAGCTTGGGAGTGATTTGCCTTCCGGACGGCCATAGCAGCCGGAAAGTGTTTTGCTCGGTCGTGTATTCGTCCAGAACCGTCACCAACGCACCCGTATCAAGGGCGGCCCGCACCGAAAACTCGGACATGTAAGCGATGCCCAAGCCTTCGAGCGCGAAGCAAAGGCGCGCCTCGTTGGAATTGCACGTCAGCTTGGTCGCGAATTGCGGTTCTGATTCGTTGGGTCCTCGCCGTAATTGCCAGCGTTGCAATTTTCCGGTGTCGGGCATTCGAAACTGTATGCAGGCGTGCGCGGAAAGCTCGCCCGGGTGCATGGGTCTTCCGCGGCGCTCGAAATAGCCGGGCGCGCCGACGAGTAGCATGCGGAAGTGGCCAAGCAGCCGGGATTTCAAACGAGAATCCTCGATCTCACCACTGCGCACAACAGCATCGAAGCCCTCCTCGATCACATCGACCTTCCGATTGTCGAATTCAACATCGAGTTCGACCTCAGGATAGCGCCTCTGAAACTCGGCGAGTGCCGGAAGGAAGGGGTCCCCAACCAATGGCAATCCGATGCGCAGCCGTCCTTTTGGAACTGTTGATGCCTGAGACAGCTCCGCCTCTGCAGCATCGAACTCGGCCAAGATACGGCGGGCCCGCTCCAAAAACATTTCGCCTTCGGCCGTCAGCGTGACGCTGCGGGTGCTTCGATGAAACAACCTCACGCCCAGGTTCTCTTCCAACCGACTCACGCTCTTGCCGATGCCGGAGGCCGAAATCCCCAGAATACGGCCAGCAGCCACAAAGCTGCGCGTTTCGGCCGCTTGAACGAAAACATTGAGCGCAAGGCTATCCATGGCAGCACATGCTTTGCGGACACATCGTCCACTCTATGAGGATTGTTACCCCAGTTAATTGAAACGTGGAAGGACGCTATTTCCGTTTTCAGGTCACTCAAGGGTGGCCAATCAGCCAGCAAATCAAAGATTGAACCCAGGAGAGATCATATGGTCGACATGAGAAAAGAGAGCGATAGCCTCGGTGTGGTTGAGGTGCCAGCGGACAAGCTGTGGGGCGCTCAAACCCAGCGCTCGCTCGAGCATTTCAGCATCGGGAAGGACTTGATGCCCCGAGAAATGATCACCGCCTACGCCACCTTGAAGAAGGCCGCCGCCGCCGCGAACCACGCCGGAAAGCGGCTCGACGATCAGCGTTACAAGTTGATCGTTCAGACTTGCGACGAAATTCTCGCCGGCCAGCATCACGAAATGTTCCCTTTGCATGTCTGGATGACCGGCAGCGGCACCCAATTCAACATGAACGTCAACGAAGTAATCTCGAACCGTTGCTGCCAACTCGCGGGCACACCGCTCGGAAGCAAGACACCGGTTCACCCTAACGATCACGTCAACATGGCCCAGTCGTCGAACGACTCATTTCCGTCGGCCATGTATATCGCGGCAGCCGTGAACGCAAAGCAGCGCCTGATACCCGCGGTCACCGCCTTGCACGATGCAATCAGCGCGAAGGCACACGCCTGGAGAGACATCGTCAAGATCGGGCGGACGCATATGCAGGACGCCACTCCCCTGACATTGGGCCAGGAATGGTCCGGCTATGCCGGGATGTTGGCGGACGATCTGGAGCGGATCGAAGCAGCC
>JAOAPQ010000639.1 GCA_025462965.1 Bryobacterales bacterium | reverse complement strand
GGGTTCTTACCGAAGCCGGTCGTAAACGATTTTGCCGCCGACGACGGTGCGGAGAGCTTCGATGTCCTTGATCTCATCTTCGGGACAAGTGGCGTAGTTCCTGGTGATGACGGCGAGATCGGCCAGTTTGCCGGGTTCAATGGAGCCTTTGTTTTTCTCCTCGAAGGTGAGGTATGCGCCGTTCAGTGTCCACATTTTCAGAGCTTCCATGCGGGTGATGCGCTGCTCCGGATTGAGGACGTTGCCATCGACCATCTTGCGGGTGACTGCGATCCACATGCCCAGGAACGGGTGATAGGGGTTGGTCGCCTGGCGGGGATCGAAGCGGATCATATGATCGGAACCGCCGCCCACGACGATGCCGGCATCGATCAATGACCGGAGGGGCTGGAAGTCTTTCATTCGTTCTGCGCCGAAGATGTCTTTGATCGCGGGACCGTCCAGATAGAGCCAGGCCGGCTGAATGTCGTAGACGACGCCAAGCTTCTTTGAGCGCTGGATGGCCTGGGCGTTGGGGAAGTTGCCGTGGGTGACGGTGAAGCGCCGGCCCTGCAGCGGAATGGTACGGTTGGCGTTTTCGTAAGCGTCGAGTAAGGCATCGGTAGCGCCACCGCCGGTGGTGTGGGCGGTCATCTGCCAGCCAAGCTCAGCGGCAGCCCTGGCCATTTCGAAGAGGTTCGGCTTGGGCACGCTGAGCACGCCACGATAACCTGGATCCACGAAGCCGTAGATTTTGGTGTTGGGTCCGTAGGGCTCGCGAAGGAACGCGGTGCCGATGAGGATGCCGCCATCGGCGATGGTTTTGAGGGAGCCGACGCGAACCCAGTCGTCGCCCCAGCCTGTGGTGAACGGGATGTGCTCGATCTCCGCGCGGACCTGTTCCGGGGTTCCCTGAGCCTGGATCAGGTAAGTGATGTAACTGCGGGCAGTAAGTTCGCCGGATTTGTAGAGGGATTCGTAGGCACGGAAGCCTTCAGGCCCCTCGCTGCGGTCGATGATGCTGGTGATCCCCACAGAGTTGTAGCGGGCGAGCATGTTCTTCAGTGCCCAGAGGCGATCCTTCGCGCTGGCTGGCCGGGAGGTGCGCACGGATTTCAGAAGCTGGGGCGCGCCCAGGATCAGGCCCGTAGGCTCGCCCTTCGCATCCTTCTCGATGCGGCCGTTGGGGGGCTGCGGCGTGTCGCGGGTAATGCCGAGCCGCTTCAGCAGCACGGAGTTTATGACAGCGGCATAGCCGTTATCCGCCACCACTTCGCGGGTGCCCGGCGCGGCCTGGTCCAGCTCATAGCGGGTAGGGTAGCGATGTTCCGTGAGGCGCGTGGAATAGACCTTCGGGATGAAGATGAGGCGTTCGGGCGGGAGCTTCTTATCCTGCGTCTGGATGTAGTCTTTCAGGTCTCCGATGGAGTGGATGACGGGCACCGGGCCATCGATCTCGCTGAGCGCGGAAGTGATGGGATGCACGTGCGTTTCGATGATGCCCGGCACCATGCATTTGCCGCCGAGATCGATTTTCTGGGTGTTCGGGCCGGCCGTCTTCAGAATGTCCGCTTCCAGGCCCACCGCAACAAAGCGATCACCGCGTATGGCGACGGCCTGTGCCGTTGGATGCGCGGGGGACATTGTAATCACCGAGGCGTTGTAGTAGATGACGTCTGGAGCCTGGCAGAAAGCAGGCAGAGACAAAAGGAGAGTAAGAAACAGTGCTCGTGGGATCATGGGCTGTCGGCTTTTAGAGCTTTCGGATTTCAGATTCTTAAGGTACACCGCAGCACCATGGTGCTGCAGGGAGACAGGTCCGGTGGGCCCGGCCTTATTCAGGATTTCACGAATGCAGGCGCCTTGGCCCAGCGCTTGTTATTGCCTGCGCGAGCCTCATCCGATTGCAGAGAGCCATCGCACACCAGGACTCCGTTGATCCAGTGCTCGAAGTGGTCGCCATTGACGATCAAACGCGCGTTGTTCCATTCTCCAGCATTGGCGCTATCCACAAAAACGAGAAGCTGGAGTGCGTCAGAATGCCAGGCGGACCGCGAACCGGACGGCCCTCTGCTCTATCCCCTCCCTGCCTGTACTCACAATGCCCAGCGCCTGCATGAACGTGCCGCTGCTCACGTTGCCATCAGGGTTAGAGTGATGCGGGGTGTTCGCAAGGTTGAACATCTCCGCCCGAAATGACATCCCCAGCTTTTCAGAAATCTTGAATTTACGTTCGAGCCCGAGATCCGCGTTGACTACTCCGGGCCCCCGGAGGCTATTCGTGCCGCAAGTCCCAAAACGCCCTGCCGACGGAACCGCAAAAGCTGACTTGTCGTACCAGCTATGGATGTCACCGATCTCCTGGGGAGGGGCGAGGCAATCCGCAAACTGGCCAGAGTTAGGCGAATTCAGCGTGGAATTTGAAGCTGTGGCGGTAAAGGGCGTCCCGGTGTGAGCCGTCACCACGGTGCTAATCTGCCATCCACCCGCCAGCTTGGAAGCAAAACCTTTCTGGACCCAGCGCTTTCCCTCGCCAAACGGCAGGTCGGCAAAGCTACTGGCCGAGAACATGTGCGCGATGTCAGTGGCTAGTGGCCCCCGGTTCAGCTCATAGTATTGAGGGATAACTACTCGGGGATCAATGGCGTATCCCAGCGCCTTCGAGAACGTATAAGTGAAGTTCACCTGGAAACCGCTAAACTGCCCTCCCATGCGTGTTTGAAGACTGTCATACGTATTTGTTCCAAGTGTCCCGGGATAAATGGTCGAGGCCGTTCGCCCCGTCAATTGGTTCAGGATCTGCCCCGCAGTCCCGCCGTTGATAGGCGACCAGTTCATCTGGAGATTGTTCTGCATGTCCACAGCTCGCGAACCGACGTAGCCGGCCGAGGCTAGCCAGTTCTTCACACGTTGTTCCACCGTTAGGTTCCAACTCTGGATGTAGCCTCGAGTGTAGTTCGAGTTGACGTACGTTTTGATGTAAGCGTACCCGGGTACGGGAATTATGCCGGTGCTGAGATCTGGCGGCGACACCGCCGGAAGTCCCTGGCGCAGTGTCGTTCCATAGGAAAGGCTATTTGGCGGGAGAATGATCTGAGAGAAGAGGTATGGGAAGTTTTCCCGGCTGCCCAGTGTTTGCCCAAGGAAGGCGACAGGGTTGGTCACTATGCCATAGCCGGCTCGGATGACGGTCGACTCCGTGGGGCGATATGCCAGCCCTAATCTTGGAACAATGCGTTGCTTGTCCCTGGTGATTCCGCAATCCCCGGGAACGGCGCCCACGCCGCAAATCGATGTCGTCGCACTCTCCGGGTTGTAGATTTCCAGGCCGGTATCTTTACGCGTCGGGAACGGGTAGTAGTCCCATCGTCCACCATAATTCACCGTCCACTTACGTGAGATCTGCCAGCTATCGCGGAGATAGATCCCGAAATATTTGGCGCGGGTGTAATACTCATCCGGGAACTGATAAATCTTACCGGAATCCTGGGGCAGACCCAGTAGAAAAGATGCAAACGCGTTGAAATCGTTTCCGGACGACCCACCCTTCAGCTGTGTCGTGCCCTGCGCGAAATGGAACCCACCGGCGCTGGTGTTATAGCTGCTGCCGGTCATTTCATACTGCATCTCGTTGGAATCCTGAAAGTCGGAGTCGAAGCCGGCCCGGATACTATGGCTCCCCTTAATCCAATTGATACTGGCGTTATAGTTTTTCTCTGCGTCGCGGTCGGCGAATGGCTGATACGTGTTGGAGCGGCCAACGGTGGTGAATCCATCAATAGCCAGTTGGGGCATGCCACCCTGCTCAAGCCGCCTGTTCGCGGGAAGAGCCGCGGTGTTCAATCCCGGGATGGCTAACAAAGTCCAACCAAGATTGTTGTCCTGATTCGGCTGATTCGCAACCATATCCCCCCGGTCATATCCGAAGTAGGCATCAACGAACACAGTCGGGCTGAATACGTAGCTCGCGGAAACCGTTCCGTTGAAGACGTGGGCTCCTCCGGTTCCAATCGCTCCGTTCGTCGGGCTGACCTGGGTGCCGCCTAACAACCCGAAGATCTGAGGGTTATACCACGAGCCATTGCTGACTCCGAGGCGGGCGAACGTACTCAATTTACTGGTTGGGTTCCAGCTAATCTTTCCGTCCCATTGATCGCGCTGATTGCCGCTGTTCCCCTGGCAACCGGAACACAGGAAGTTCTGGCTTAAGCCAAATGCTCCTGCTCCACGCTGGTTCGGGTTGGGCCAACTCCCTGTCGCGATGAGGGCTTGCACGCCCGGATCAATCCGCGAAGAAGGAATGATGTTCCCTGGGAAGGGCGTTCGGGCGCTGCCGTCCGCATTCCCGGTCATAGGATCGTAGATCAAAGTAGGGGAGGCGGACAAATTACCGGCTTTCATTTCCGCCGTAGGCACCTGCGCCACCACGGCGTTGCCTTGTACGGCCCGCACTCCTTCGAAACTGAGAAAGTAGAACAGTTTGTTCTTTCGGATTGGTCCACCGATTGTGCCTCCGAATTGGTTATTGATGAACGGCAGCTTCGGCAGATTGCGGTTTGCAATCCAGGCATAGGCTTCGAGACTTCGGTCGGCATGGTCTTCAAACAGAGAACCGTGAAGGACATTGGTGCCGCTCTTGACAGTGACGCTGACCGCTCCGCCTCCCGCAGACTGATCTGCGTCGAAGGAGTTGCTCGCCAGGCTAACCGACTGGATGGATTCCAATGCGGGCACGTACTGAATCACATCGGTTGAGTTGAAACATCGGGTGCCCGCGCCATCGATGCGCGTATCGTTCGTGTTAACATTTCCGCCGTTCACGGTGAAGGCAAGAGAGCGGCTGGAATTGGCCGCGAATGAGTGAGCGCTTTGCGGCGGAGAGACCCCCGGAATTGTGGTAAACAGCATCTGGTAGTTACGGCCGATGGGCACGGGGAGCTTACTCAGGGATTGCCCGCCGAGTTCGAATCGCACGTCCGCGCGGTCGGTCTGCAGCACCGCCGTGTCTCCTGAAACCGTTACGCTTTCGTTGACTCCACCCAGGCTTAGAGCGGCATCCACCCGTGTAACCGTCTGCACCGTTACCGTCACGTTCGTACGTTTGTAGGGCTGAAAGCCCGCCGAACTGATTGTGACGGTGTAAGTGCCCGGCGGCAGATTTGGCAACGTGTAAGCGCCCGCCGAGTTGGTCACTGTCTCACGCGAGAAGCCGGTAGCCACTTCAACGATCGAGATTCTCGCATCCGCGAGCGCCGCTTGACTAGGATCGGTGACGTTGCCGTCGATTGTGCCTTGTAAAAGCTGTCCCCGGGCAACCTGAGGCGCAATAACGGCGAAGCCGAGCAATAGAAGAACACAACCCCTGGTGACACGACGATACGGGAAATCGCGGCTCATTTCGTAGCTCCCTTTCCTTTTCGTTTACGCAGTCTCAGAAACGACGCCAACAGTTTCGTGCCTGGAATCCCAGGTCAGCGTTCGGCGACGCCGATAGCTATCGACTGCCATGCGGCAAGCGATGGCCACTCGAAAACCCAGATCGAATGGGGCGTTCGGCGTATTGCCTGACCTGATGCAATCAATGAAGTTCTGCATGTGCGCCTGGGTTCCGTCCTTAGTGTTTTCCTTGGTCGGGCCCATCATCTCAACACCATCGGGACGGTTTCTCTTCTCGGGTACATAGCGGATCGGCCCCCCCATTTCGCTCCCGTTGATGATCGTACCGTCCAATCCCAACACATGTTCGGTAATCCCCAGGTTTCCGTTTCCGAAGCCGGAGTCCCAGGTGAATAGAAGCTTGTCATCGTGCTGCATGCTGGCATTCATGATGTCCGGCACCTCGCGACCATCTTTTACCAGGTAAACGCCGCCTACCGTTGTCACCGCAGTGGGGATCTGCAGGTCCAGCACCTTGTACCAGAAAGCCACCTGGTGACACATGTTCTCATAAAAGTTGCCGCCCGAGTAGTCCCAGTAGAATCTCCAGTTGAGATAGCGGTTAGGGTCGAAGTCATGGGGCTGCGAGTCTCCCTGAAAAAGTTTCCACACGATGTTTTCTGATGTCATGTCGGGCGTGATTGGACGTGTCCACATCCCCGTGCCATGCACCCCTGGACGATACATATGTGAGTGGATAGTCGAAATTTGGCCCACATAACCGGTCTTCATAAATGCGAAGGCATCGGTGACCTGACCCATCGAACAGCCCTGGTGCCCAATCTGCACCACGCGCTTTCCTGCTCGTTGGAAGGCGGCCCGCATGCGTTTCGCGTGCTCCACCGTGAACGCCATCGTCTTTTCCTGGTAAACGTGCTTTCCGGCATCCATTGCCGCCACAAAATGCTCCGCGTGCAGATGCTGAGGCGTGGCGATCAGGACCGCGTCCACGCTCTTGTCCTCCAGCAGATGACGATAATCCAGGTAAGTCTTCGCGGCCGGAGCCATCTTTTTGGCTTCCTCCTGCCTGCGGGTGAAGATATCGGCGATGCCAACGAACTCAACATTCGGGCAATTGATGGCAGCGCGCATGATTTGTTGCCCGCGTACGCCCGGGCCGATGATGCCAACCCGAATCCGGTCGTTCGCGCCCAGCACAACCGACGGCGCCAATAGCGTGCCCGCCAGACTGGCGGCTCCCTCAACAAAAGCTCGGCGTGAATGCATATGTGTTCCCTCTCGTTTTTCTACGTACCGAAATGCTTCACGAGGTAATCGACGATGGTCTTCACCTCGCTGTCTTTCGCCGCAGCCCCGCGGACAATCATGTTATCAACCATAGCCGTCCAGGCTGCCCGATTGCGGCGAATTCCAGTGACTGTCTCGATGCCGTGGCAGGGGCCGCCACATGTACGTTGAACTAACACCTGGCCCGGACCATTTGGCAAGACTGCTGGAGCCTGAGGTTTCCCAGGCGGTCTTGTCTCGATGCTGGTCACGGTAGCCGCAGATGCCGGCGCGCGCTTCTCGCCGAGCGCAAACGCGATCACGCTATCGCTGGGCACCCCACCGAAATAGCCGCCCCCACCGCCGGCCATCACGGCTACATACTGCCTGCCGTCCTTACCCTGGTAGGTGATCGGGATCGTGTGTCCGTTAGCGTCGATGGGCTGGTCCCACAGCATCCGTCCTGTTTTCGATTCGAATGCGCGGAAGCGGCTATCGTTCGTAGCAGCGATAAACACCAGCCCTCCGGCGGTTGCTATGCTTCCGCCAAGGCTGGGCGCGCCTGTGTTTTTAACGCCCTTCGCCTCCAGTGCGGGAATCGTTCCAAGCGGCGTGCGCCATGCGATATCGCCTGTGCGGGTATCCACGGCCACGAGTTCACCAAACGGCGGATTGGTGCATGGAATCATCGTTTCGCGATTCCAAAAGCGCGCGTACGTTCCATACGACGAAGTTCGTATATATTCCACCTCGCCAGTCACAGGATCGACCTTCTTCTCCATGTGTCCCCACTGCCCAAGGTTATTGACGTTGGTGAATAGATAACCCAAAGACGGATCGTTGGATATTCCACCCCATCCCCCACCGCCGAGCGTGCTCGGGAAGCTAAGTATATTCCCTTCGAGCCCCAGAGGTGTGTACAGTGGTCCGATCTGCATCTGGTTCCGTTCGAATAAATCACGACAAAAAGCGGCGTGTTCAGGCGTTAGATTGTAGATCTCTTCTTTCTTGAACTCCGTGCGTGAGAGAGGGGGCGGTTTCAAGGGGAATGGCTGAGTGGCCGCTGTTTTTTCCCCAGGCACCGTGCTCTGTGGAACGGGGCGCTCCTCCATACCGTAAAGCGGCTTGCCTGTCACGCGATCAAAGCTGAACATGATGCCCATTTTGGTGATCTGTGCGACGGCGGGTACCTTTCGGCCGCCCTGCAACGCATCAAACAAGATCGGCGCCGCTGCGGGAT
>JAOAPQ010000634.1 GCA_025462965.1 Bryobacterales bacterium | reverse complement strand
CGGTTCTTATCAAAGACCCTCTCACTGGCCAGCCCTTCCCCGGCAACGTGATTCCGGTCAGCCGCTTCGACCCCGCCGCCGTCGCTCTCACCAAATATCTACCTCGCTCCGCAGGCAACGGTAGCGTCTTCTTCAGCCGGCCCATTTCCCAGGATTTCGATGAATACATCGTGCGCGGAGATCACAGCTTTTCCGCCACCGACCGCCTCTCCGGCCGCTTCAACGCGAACCGCTATTTCGGCGTCGCGGATTTCGGTGGGAACCTCCCCGCGTACAAAGACGGCTCCACCATCACTTCTAAGAACGCCGTCCTCCAGGAAACCCACACCTTCGGTCCGCATCTTCTCAACGATTTCCGCTTCGGGTTCGCCCGCACTGTCTCCAGCCGTCAGCCGCCTCCCGACACGCCTACCGTGCGCGATTTCGGCGTCAACATCTATCAGCCTCCGGTCAACACTATTCAGAGCCTCTCGGTATCCGGTTACTTCAGTACGGGCGACAATCCCACCGCAATCTTCCCGCGCACCTCATTCTCATGGACCGACGATGTGCGTTGGGTTCGCGGACGCCACAGCTTCGCCTTCGGCGGCATCGTGGAACGCGATCGCCTGAACATGGTGAACACGCTCGGCCAGGCAGGCACATTCTCCTTCTCCGGAGATGCCACCGGCCTGGCGCTCGCGGATCTGCTTCTAGGCCAGCTCCGCACCTTCGGCCAGGCCTGGGGCCAGCACGTGAAGAACCGCTATCTGGTCATGAACGTTTACGCGCAGGATTCATTCCGCGTTAACCAGCGCCTTACCCTCACCGCGGGCCTTCGCTATGAACCTTCCCAGGTCTGGCATGACGCCTTCCATCAGAACGAAGTCTTCCAGGCGAAGCTGTTCGCGCAAGGCGGTAAATCCACGGTGTTCCCAAATGCGCCGCCCGGGCTTCTCTTCTCCGGCGACAAGGGAATTCCCGAGTATGGGACCACTGGCGATTACAACAACTTCGCCCCGCGCGTCGGGTTTGCCTGGGACGTGTTCGGAGCCGGAAAGACCAGCGTGCGCGGAGGAGGCGGCGTCTTTTACGATTCGCGTGTTCCCGCCTTCTCGAACAAACGCGAATTGGGAGTCGCGCCTTACGCCAGTTCGGTTTCTCTCACCACGCCGAAGGGCCCGTTCAGCAATCCCTACCTCGGCATCGCCAATCCCTTCCCCGCCCAGTTCCCGCCGGCTTCGAACGCCGTCTTTTCCTCTCCCGTGCAGGTTTACAGTTGGGACCCTTACAGTAAGTTCACCACGCCGGTCGTCTACAACTGGAATCTCGCGATCGAGCAGGATCTTACCCACGACTGGCTGGTTCGCGGAGCTTACGTTGCTTCCCGCTCGAATCATCTCACCGTCACGGTGGATCAAAACCCGGCGGTTTACATACCCGGTAGCTCGCTAGGCACCGATGCTCGCCGTCTCTACAGCGGGTATACAAACATTTATCAGGCCAGCCAGGCCGGCAATTCCTGGTACCAGTCCGCTCAGCTCACCCTGCAAAAACGCTTCTCGCACGGCTTCACCATCAGCACCAACTACACGTTCTCGAAGAGCCTCGACAACCTCCCTCTAGGCACTGATGCCGCCACCTTCGGCACAGCCGGGTTTTACACCTTGCCGCTGTACCTTCCCAACTTCCAGCAGGACGATCGCGGACGCTCCGATTTCGATCGGCGGCACGTGTTCGTCAGTTCCTACGTTTGGCAGACCCCCTCGCTTACCAGCGTGAACCGAGCCCTGCGCGCCGTTGCCGGGGCTTGGGAAATCTCAGGAGTCATCAGCGCACAAAGCGGAGGGCCCCTCACCATTTACGCGGGCAAAGATCAGTCGCTCACCGCGTCCGGCAAAGACCGCGCCCAAGTGGTAAATACCCAGGTCTATCAAAGCGGAGCCTGCGCCAATAATTCACCTTGTATCAATTTTCTGAATCCAAGCTCCTTCGCGCTTCCCGCCACCGGGCAGTTCGGGAACGCCGGCAAAGGAGAGTTCACCGGCCCCGGCTTCTTCAACTGGGATTTGGGCCTATTCAAAAATTTCCAGGTCAGCGAGCGCTACCGCGTGCAGTTTCGCAGCGAGTTCTTCAACCTCCCGAACCATACTCGCTTCCAGAATCCCGTCACCACGGTCACGGGTGCCGGCTTCGGTCAAATCCTAAGCGCGAACGATCCGCGCATTGTGCAGCTAGCGCTTAAAATCTTCTTTTGAATATGAAACTCTTCGTATTTTCCTGCGCGCTGGCGGCGGCCGGAGCCATCGCCTCTTCCGCGCAAACGAAAAAGCCGGCAAACCCGCTCGGCGATTCTCCCCAGGTCGCCGAATCGGGCCGCGTTCTCTATAACCGGACATGCACAGGATGCCACGGTCCGGATGGCGGAGAAGGAGACCGCGCACCGGCCCTCGATGCAAATCGGCGCTATTTTCGCGTCAGTGAAGCCGCAATTTTCGAAGTCGTGAAGCATGGCATTCCCGGCACCGTCATGCCGTCGTCCGGCCTGCCGGATAACGATGTCTGGAAGATCGTGGCCTTCATCCGCAACGTCCGGGCTACTGCGTCGGACCTGGTTGTGCCCGGCAATGTCCAGAACGGAATGGCCGTCTTCACCGGCCCCGGTAAGTGCTCCGGCTGCCACATGATCCGCGGCCAGGGCGGTGTTCTCGGGCCGGACTTGTCCAGTATCGGCGCCCAACTGAACTTGAAGAAGCTCCAGGAGACGCTCACCAAAGAGCGGCCCGTTCCTAATGGCTACCGGCCGGTCGAAGTCGTCACGCTGCAAGGCGAAACCATTTCCGGCATAGCCCGTAACAGCGATGCCTTCTCCCTCCAGTTACTCGACAAAAAAGGCGCGCTGCACCTGTTCGATACCAAGGAACTGCGTAGCATTGTTTACGCGGACCACTCACTCATGCCCCACAATTACGACAAAGTACTGAGCGCGGACCAGTACCGCGATCTGGTCGCCATGCTCGCCGTTCAGGCTCGCACGAAGGTAAGAGCTCAGCTTCAAGGCGAGAACGAGATTGGCCGATGACTTCCAAACGACTAGCACTTCTGTTAAGCAGTGCCGCCGTGCTCGGCGCGCAGGTGACGGATCAGCAGTTACGTGAGGCGCAATCCGGCAACTGGCTCCATTACAACGGCAGCTATGACAGCCGCCGTCACAGCGCGCTCAAGCAAATCAATACCGCCACGGTCGATTCCCTTGTCCCTAAGTGGGTGTTCCACGTCCCCGGCGCCACTCATCTGGAAACCGTACCCATCGTCGTCGACGGCGTCATGTACGTGACCCAGCCCAATGAGGTGTACGCCATCGACGCGCGCAGCGGCAGACAGATCTGGGAATACCATCGTGTTCCCGCGCGTCAGAAAGGCCCCAACCGGGGGGTGGCCATTTGGAAGGACAGGGTCTTCATCACCACGCCCGATGCGTTTCTGATCGCGCTCAACGCGGCCAGCGGCAACGTAATCTGGGAAACCAAACTGGCTGAAGCCAGTGATGGCTACTGGTCGCCCGCTGCGCCTCTCGTCGTGAATGGCAAAGTGATGGCCGGAATCGCTCCCGGAGACCACGGCCTTAACGGTTTCCTTGACGCCTACGATGCCACCACGGGAGAGCGTCTCTGGCGCTTTAATCCGATTCCGAGACCCGGCGAGCCGGGGTCCGAAACCTGGGCGGGCGAGTCCTGGAAAAGCGCTGGCGGCGACACCTGGCTCACCGGCAGTTACGACCCCGCCCTCAATCTCCTTTACTGGGGAATCGGCAATCCCGCCCCTGATTTCAACGGCGACGTGCGCATGGGAGACAACCTATATACCGAGTGCGTGGTCGCCCTTGACCTGGAAACCGGAAAGCTGAAATGGTACTTCCAGTTCACGCCGCACGACACCATGGATTGGGACGCAGTTGAAATTCCGATCCTGGTCGACGCTCCATATGAAGGCAAGATGCGCAAGCTCATGGCGCACGCCGACCGCAATGGCTTTTACTATCTGCTCGACCGCGTTACCGGCAAATTCCTGCAAGGCGCTCCGTTTGTGCATCATCTCAACTGGGCCACGGGCCTCACGCCTGAAGGCCGCCCCATTCGAATCCCCGGCGTCGAGCCCAGCCTGAAAGGCACCGTGGTTTGCCCGTCTGCCATTGGCGCCGCCAATTGGCAATCGCCTGCCTATAGTCCCGATACCGGGCTCTTCTATGTAGTCGCGCAGGAAGGTTGCGGACTCGCCAACAAGTCCACGGAAACCTTTCGCCCCGGCGGCTTTCAATACCGCGCCACGGGCGATGTCGATATTCGTGACGATTCGTGGAAGGTATACGTTCGCGCCCTCGATCTCACCACCGGCAAACTGCGCTGGGAAGCGGAGCGCATCGGCTCTACCGGATTCGGCGGAGGCTTACTCTCCACCGCCGGCGGTCTGTTGTTCTCGGGCGAACTGAACGGAGAGTTCGTCGCTCTCGATGCCAGGAACGGCAAGCCCCTTTGGCATTTCTATACCGGACAGCAAATCAC
>JAOAPQ010000611.1 GCA_025462965.1 Bryobacterales bacterium | reverse complement strand
CAGGTCGTTAACACGCTCGTCCAAAGGCTTGATCAGGAGCCGCGAGCGATCGAAGGTTTGATATTTGCTGGCCAATGAAAATGATATATCGTGATCACTAATGGCTCAACCGAAGTTCAGGACCGCTCTGCTGCTCTTATCGCTTGCCGCGCCGCTCGCGGCCGCGACGGACATCCTGATGGTCGCCGATGAACTCCCGGCGATGGACGTCCTCTCGAAGCAGCTCAAGACGCGGATCGGTTCCACGACAACCATCACGACGCAAGAGAAAATGCCGGCGGATCTTTCGGTCTATCCGGTCGTGATGGTCTACATCCACAAAGATATCGGCGAGCCTGCGGAGAAGGCCTTCATCGACTATGCCAAGAACGGCGGCAAGCTTATCCTGCTGCACCATTCCATCAGCTCCGGCAAGCGCAAGAACCAGTTCTGGTTTCCGTTCCTGAATATCTCGCTGCCGACGGGCGACTTCGCCACCGGCGGATACAAGTACTTCGATCCGGCGACCTTCCAGGTCGTGAACCTTGCGCCGCAGCACTTCATCACCACCAACAAAGTGACGTGGCCGGAAACCGCAGCTTATGACGACCACGAATGTCCGGCGTTCACGCTTACCGATACCGAAATCTACCTGAACCACGTGTTCAACGGCCCGCGCACTACGCTGCTCGGCGCGAAGTACGAAACCTATATGCAGCCAACTGCTGGCTGGTACCGCCCCGCCGGGAAGGGAACCGTGATGTACTTCATGCCCGGCCACAAAGCCACCGATTTCGACAACCCGGCTTACGCGCAGATACTCGCGAACGCGGTTTACTTTACCAGATAGAAATTACCCGCAAACATCGCATCGATTCCGGAAGAATAGAAACTCCGCACGGCATCGCGCGGCGCGCAGACCAGCGGTTCCCCGAACAGATTGAACGAAGTGTTGTACAAAACCGGCAACCCCGTCTTCTTCCCGGCCGCATGCAGCAGCTTCCAGTACAACGGATTATCCTCTTGCGATACGGCATGCACGCGAATCAGATCGTCTCCAAGCACTGCTGCTTCAAACGTCGCACGATGCTCCTTACGCACGCGCCCCACCGTCGCCAGATGCCTCGCGTTCGGTCCCGTCGCGAAGTACTGGTCCGCAATCTCCGCCGGCACTGAAGCAGCAAACTTCCTGAACCCCTCGCGGTGTTTGATGTACGCGTTCAAATTCTCCGTGGAATACGGATCGAGCGGCGAGGCCAGGATACTCCGATTCCCCAGCGCACGCGGCCCGAACTCCATCCGCCCGTGCATCCACGCAACAATCTTGTGGTCGCCGAGCGCATCTACCGCCGTATCCACAACCTCATCCGTGGTCAACAGGTAGCGAAACCGAAGCTTGCAGTTCTCCAGCACCTGCTTGATTTCCTCCGCGTTGAAGCTCGGGCCCAGGCAGTAATCGCCCGCGTCCACGTGCGCTCCGTGAACCGACAGCACGGCGCCGAGCGCCGTCCCCGAATTGCCCGCCGCCGGTTGCACGAACACGCCATCGAAGCGGCCCGATTCCTCAAGCGCCGCCACCAGCAGAGCGTTGAAACATAGTCCGCCCGCGAGACACAGATTGCCGCCCGAACCAGCGAGGCGGGACACCGTCTCCGCAACAGCGCTCTGCAAGCTGGCGGCGATGGAGGCGCGCGCGCGATCGTCAATCGGCCCGACGCGCTCGTGGAACTTCGCGCTGAAGCCGCCTTGTGACAAACGCCCCGCATCGAAGAATGAGCGATCGATCCGCAAGTCCTCGCCGATCATCTCCAGAAACACATCTCGGAACACCGGCTCGCCGGACGTGGAAAGCCACTGCACCTTGTGCTCATCCGCGTTCTCCGTGAAGCCGAGCAATTCTGTGACGCGCCCGTAGACTTCGCCCAGCGAATCGGGATAGAAGAACTCGGTCTCCGCTTCCAGCCGGTTGTCGCGCCCGACCCATCGCGCGCCGCAGCGCAGATCGCCCGTGCGGTCGAGCGTTAAGACCGTCGCTTCCTCGAACGGCGAAGCATAGAAGGCTGATGCCGCATGCGCCAGATGATGTTCAACCAGCACGATGCGGCTCTTCGGAAAACGAGACCGCAACTGCAAAGGCAGATCCGCGTCAGGAAATGGACGAACCAAGGCGACCGTGTCGATCTCTTCCGGCGTCAACTTCGCCAGCCGCAGGCACTCAGCGATCGATTCTTCCGGCAGCAGGCGCGCTTGCCGCCGCCGCGCGATTTTGGCTTCCTCAATCGCCGCCGCCAGTTGCCCATTCTTCAGAATCGCCGTTGCCGGATCGGTGGGCAGTCCACCAATGCCGAGGATGTTCATACCGCCCGCAGCCGCGCCACCGCGCGCTGCTTCCCGATCGCGATGAACAGATGAAACGCGCTCGGCCCCACCGATTGGCCCGTGAGCGCCGCCCGCGCGCCATTGATGAGAATGCCGGCTTTCAACCCGCGCTCTTCCGCAAGCTTGCGCAGTTCCGCTTCCACGCTCTGCTCGGTGAACTCCGGCAGCGCCGCCAGCCGCTCCGCCAATTCACGTAAGCCTTCGCGTGCGCCCGGCGCGTTCAGCTTCTTCAACGCGTCGTCGTCCATCGGGAAGCTGTCCGAGAAGTACGCGCGGCCGCGGGTCGTGAAATCCTTTAGCGAAAAGAAACGCGCGCGGATCAAGTCCACCGTTCCGCGCAGCCACTCGTCTCCGAACGCGGGCTCCAGACCGGAAGCGGCCAACTCGGCCTTCACGTACGGCAGCAGCTCATCTACGGGCATGGTGCGGAGGTGCTGCGAATTGAGCCAGGAAGCCTTCGGGTCCACAGGTTCCGCTTCCGTGAAGTTCACGACGGCGTTGCTATGATTTACGCCTTCGAACGTGAAGGCATCGATCATCTCCTGTCGCGACAGTTGCTCACGGTTGTCCTTCGGCGACCAACCCAGCAGCGAAATGAAATTCGCGAATGCCTGCGGCAGGAAGCCCAGATCGCGATAAGTCGTG
>JAOAPQ010000609.1 GCA_025462965.1 Bryobacterales bacterium | reverse complement strand
TACGACTTCAGCAGCGGCTTATCGGACCACTTGGGGGTGAACGCCGGCTTTTGGTTGACCTGGTTCAACTTGTCGAAAACACTCCAGGCTGCCCCGGCGGCGAGCGTAACCGCCTTCTCAGCGTACTTGATCGGTTTTTGCATTCTTGTCTCTCGTCTCCTCGCGATGTCGATGAATCCGGCTATGCTACAAGCGTAGGCAGGAGTAGCTCCAAAAGCCTACGGTTTTGCGTTAAACTGCTGCTTTTCCTACTTGGGTGGCGCGTATTGCGGTTGAATGGATTTCCCCAACAGAATCAATAGGATGGGTTCAAAGTCCAATTGTGCAGTGTAACACGATCACACCCGGGAAAATCACGTCTCTCGCGCTCGGCTGCGGGTTCCAACTCTCCGGCGTCGCAAAGGCTCTACCGCTCGACGATTCCGCGCGTTATCAGGCCTGGGCGAACAACGGGTTCGCAGGTGAAATGCGCTACTTGACCGACCACCGCGCCCCCAAACGCAACGATCCCCGGAGCCTGTTACCCTCCGCTCAGAGCGTCATCTGCCTCGGCATGTTGTACAACGGGCCGGAACCCTACTCCGTGCGTTTCGGAGCTCCCGATCGCGCCTGGATCTCTCGCTACGCATGGGGCGACGACTACCACCATGTGCTTAAGCAAAAACTAGAGCTTCTGGCCTTCAAGTTATTGCAAATCCAGCGTTTTGAATACAAGACCTGCGTCGATACCGCGCCCCTTCTCGAACGCTCCTACGCCCGTCAGGCCGGCTTGGGGTGGATCGGCAAGAACACCTGCCTGATTCACGAAGGCCAGGGTTCATGGTTCTTTCTTGGCGAAATATTAACCTCGCTCGACCTCGCACCCGGCGCGCCGCCGCCCGACCGCTGCGGAACCTGCACCCGATGCATCGATGCCTGCCCCACGCAGGCGATCGTTCCGTCGGGCGGGCACTTCGCCATCGATTCGCGCCTCTGCATCTCGTATTTCACCATCGAGTTGCGCTCCGCCATTCCTCCCGAGTCGCGCGCCCATCTGGGGAATCACGTCTTCGGCTGCGATATTTGCCAGGATGTGTGTCCTTGGAACAGCCGCGCCCCTGTCTCGACCGAACCCGCATTTGCCGCCGCCCACTTCGCGCCGCCTCTCGAGGAATTGGCGGCGCTTTCCGAAACGGAATTCCGCGACATCTTCCGTTCCACGCCGGTCAGCCGCGCGCGCTATTCCGGGTTTCTGCGCAACGTTGCGGTCGCCATGGGCAACCAGCGCAATGAGAAGTTCCTCGAACCGCTGCGCCGGATGGCGGAATCCACCGACGCTCTGGTCGCCGAGCACGCCCGCTGGGCGCTTCAACAGTACGGATAGCAGCTTTCTTCCACGTGCTGCAGATACTGGTACGCGTCCGTATTCAAAAGTTCACCGAGTTCGAAGTCCGAGAGATACCGCACCCGCGCGCCTGCGTGAATGCGTTGAACAACCTGGGAAAGACCGATGAGCACCTCGGTCCGGGCGGCTGTCATCTGCTCCGTTACCAGCACACCTTCGCCGTCCACTACAAGGGTCGTCGGGCACACGCCGTAGCGGTTTCTGTAGTTCGCGCTCGCCTCCGCCGGGGACCCCGCGTAACCGAACTCGGCCGCACCGGGACCGAGAAACAGACCGTGACACGGATAAAGCGTTCCAGCGGCAACGATCGCGCGCGAGGTAGCGTCCGTTGCCAGGGCGTGTACCTCCGCCGCGTCGGGAACGCACCACCCCGAGCCGCGCGCCAGGTTCTCCAGCTGCGCCAGGTTCGGCGCGGGCGCCGTGCGCGGCTCCACATTCAAACGCCTTTCCACCTCGCGCAGTAAACCCTCGGCCGCATGGCAATCGTTGCCGCATACCACCAGGCCGTGGTTAGCAAGCACCAGCACGTCGGGAGCCGGGTGCAGTGTGCGTTGGATCGCGCGCGCCAGCGGAAATCCGGACGCGACATACGGGATCCATTTCCAGGCCAGACCGTCGAGGCGCGCCGCCAGCTCAGCCGGTCCATCCTCTCGCACCGCCCAGGAAATCACGTTCACCGAATGTACGTGGATCACGACGCGTTGCGGCAGCACCGCGTGCATCGCTGTTTCAATGGAGGGTGTCAGCGCCGTTCCTGTGAATGCAGGCGTGTACGGAACGTCGCGCTGCAGGCAGGTGCCGATTTCCTCGCGCTCCACCGGAACGAAGATTTCGTCCGTGCCGGCGTTCGCCAGCCACTTGCCCGAGGCCTTGATCCAAAGCGTGCCGTTCGCCTTGAGAGACGTGTTACCGCTTGCCGCTTGAACCAGCAGCGGATCCCGCCCGAGGCGGCCCGAAAGATCCTTCAGTTCCGAGAGTTGGTTCCGGTCTAACATCGCCAGACTTCCCTTCTGATGCCCGGACAGTTGCAAAAAAGGGCTGCTCAATTAAATCACATATGGAGCCCGCGGGCACAGGGATTCTGGAGAACCGGCAGTTTAGCGGCGGAACGCCCGCTTGCGCGCTCCGAAACCGGCCGCAGCCAGAAGGCCGGTTAACCCAAGGGCCCAGGTGGAAGGCTCCGGTATGGCCGTGTCGAATACAATGTATCTGCCGCTGGCGCCCGTGGCGAAAGTGCTCACGGTTCCACCCGGCGTTACTTTGTTAATCTTGTTCGTGCCATTTTCCGCTTCATAAAGATTTCCGTTCTGGTCGAAAGTGAGGCCCACGGCGCCGGAGAGGCCGCTCGAGACGAACGTGCTCACACTGCCGCCTGCGGAAATCTTGCTGATGGTATTCCCCGTTGCCGCATAAAGATTACCGCTCGGGTCGAACGCGAGGCCATACGGGACCGAAAGTCCTGTAGCAAACGTCGTGATCGTCCCTAACGGGGAAATCTCATAAATGGACCCGGCGCTCCCCGACACGTACAGATTGTTGCTGGAGTCGACAGCCATTCCGCGGGGAGTGCTCACGACAGTCGCGAAGGTGGTGACCACCCCGCCCGGTGAAACTTTGTTGATTACGTTGTTTGATCCATTCGCGACGTAAAGATTGCCGCTGCTGTCGAATGCCAGACCCTGAGGATTATGAAAGCTACTGGCAAAAATACTCAGAGACCCGCCAGGCGTAATTTTAAAAATAGTATTGCTTCCCGAGTCCGCCTCGTAAAGGTTTCCAGTAGTATCAAAAGCCAGGCCCTGGGGGGTATTCAGGCCGGAAACAAATAGAGATTCGGTACCGGTTGCGGACACTTGATCGATAGCGTTTGCGCTCGAGAAGAGCAGAAACGGAGAGGCCTGACAAACACTCGCCGCCAGGAAGATCAATAACAGTCTCATTCCGTACATACTACAAAATTCTGGTGCAAAAGTCTCGCATTTTTGCGCATTTTCGAGACTTTTTTGTTATTGAGCAGGACAGCGTTCTATGTCTAAAGTAATTACAGAGCGTAAAGAATAGGAGAAATTCTTCCGAAAACGAATCGGGACAATACTATCCCAATCTGCGTTTATCCGCGTTTATCGGCGGCTAATCCGAACTCGCCTCGAAGCGCAGCCTCGCTTCCCCCAGATGTATCTCGTCCCCCGACCGCAACTGCGTCCCGCGCTCCCCGCTTACCGGCACGTCCACTGACCGTCCCTCGCGAAACAACTTCGTCCCGCGCTCCCCAAGATCGTGAAATAGCCGGAACTTCCCGTCCTCGAACCGTATATGCGCGTGCTCGCGGCTCACGGTGTTCTCCGCATCATCGAACGCGATATCGTTCCTGCGCCGCAGCCCGCCGTCTTTCGAGTTCACCTCTTTCAACCGCCCCAGGAAAACCGTATCGCGTCCTATGAAATATTCGGATTGGTCGCACTTGCCCTTCGTCACATACAGCCACGCCGCCGGACGTCGCACCACGGGCGCCGCCGCTTTTGTCTTATCCGCGCGCCGGAACCCCAGCTTGAACGGCGCCGCGGTGGCGTCCTCCACTACCTCCACCGCGACGCTCACGTTATCTGCCTTGCACTCCGCTTCAGTCAGCAGTTCGCGCACCTGCGTCTCGAGCGCATTCTCATCCACGAATGCCGCCGTCAACGAATCGCGATGCTCGGCATCGCGTGCCGCCATGCGCACCGAAATTTCCTGATAGGGGAACACGTACTCGCCGTCGCCTTTCGGCTCGATGCGGTCGCGGATCGCCGAAAGAATCTCGCGCCGGATCTCCAG
>JAOAPQ010000581.1 GCA_025462965.1 Bryobacterales bacterium | reverse complement strand
GGTCAGACTCACATTGCCGCGCTGCACCGGCAGGCTGTCTTTGATGCGGGCATACTGCTCTTCCGTGATTTCCATCCTTAAAACATTTTACCAACTTTTTGTTTTTATTAGCGTGAACACGCCCTAGAGAGCATATGCACCACATGCCGACTATGCGTCCAGATGGGTGTGTCGCACTGGTCTGTCTTTGGGCTGCGTATAAAGACGAATTGTGACGCATCTTCGGCGGGAGCGCCAGCGCCAATCCAACGCCCTAAGACAATCCTCGTGACATAAGTTCCGAAATGACGTCGTCCCGCGCCTTGGAACCCGCGGCGTCGCGAAATTTCACTCCAGCAGATCAGAATCGAACCGGCGATAGATCTCATGCTGATGGGTTGGTTCCCGATCGGTCTGAAGCGCGGAAATCAGAGCGCTTAGCCGAGGTGGCAGGATGATGAGATAACGCGCGCCCGCCCCCGCATTATATGTGTGCGCGATGCCGGCACGGACGAACACGGTCGTTCCCGGCCCAACGGTTTCCGTTCGATCGGCGTAGCGGAACTTTAATTCGCCATCCAGTACGTGCCAAGCTTCATCGTCAGAGTGGTGCACATGAAGCATCGCTGGGCCGCTGCCTCGCCACTCATGAATGCTGAAGGAACTGCCGGATGCGGAGAAGGGCGTCGATCGCACTCAGAAATGTTATCAGAGGATCCGCTTTTTGTTCACGGACCGGGCCGGTGGCCGCGCTCCATATTGCCGTATCACACCCATTTCGCTCACCTGCGTTGCCCGCTTACATGAAGGTCCCAAGCAGCGCGGAGCGCGATGGCATCGGCGGCTTTGCGGCTGTCAGAAAAGTTAAAGTCGCCGTAGGGATGACTCGTGCAAAACCACAAGGTTCTGTGCGCTCCGAAACTGGCGCGAAACGTGTTTTCGTTTTCAGGTTTGATCCGAGCAAAGGTCATTAGTGTGGACTTAGCTGTCGACCCCAGGATTATGACGAGCCGAGGCTTCAGTACCTCCATCTGGTATACGAAGAACTCTCGGCAGAAATCCATGAACAAAGCATCGTTCTGCCACATTCGTTTGTCCAGCGCTCTTGCGCCATCCGACGATCGCAGCCCGACGATACCGTTTGTGAAAAACATCTCGCGCTGCGGCAAGTCAGCGCGTCGGATGCGTTCCTTAAGATGCTTCCAGGTCAGCGGATTTTCAAATCCTCTCGACCGGAGCTTCAAGAAGCTGGAAAGCGTGCCGAAGTCGTTTTCAACGAAGACCGTACCTCCGACAGGGAGGAAACCCGGTGATGGCAGATTAAGTTCAGTTTCGTCGCGCCACAGCCCATCGCCGCCTGGGAAGAACCCCTGACCAACCAATTCGAAGGGAAAAGGGCTCATGCCATGTGGGTAAGGTCTTCCATTGAATCGCCGTTCCCCTTCCATCGAGCGGAGGCGCAGCCAGAGCCTCTCGGCAGTCGGGAACACTTTTCCGGAATCCGGAGATTCGCTACTCAAGATTGTTCTCTAGTGGTCATTCGTCTTATTTTAAGTTCGATTAAGTGGGCAATGCTCCGTTTCGGGAGGCGCAATGGCAGAAGATGTCCTACGTTCCAAATCGTGTTCCACTTGGCCGTAAACGCGCTAACCGTAAATGTGGATGTCGCACGTCGCATGACGAAAGCTACAGGATCAGGAGCGACAACCGCGCGTATTGCCAACCAGACGGGCGTCGCTCCGCCGCCTGGCGCCACCGTTCGTCGGTCACGTCACCCGCGTAGAATCCTGCGGCTGATTCCAAACCACTTATCCCCACCAATCCCAATTCCCTCCAATCCCGACTGCTAAAACGTAGACGGAGCCACAGGACTCCCCTCCCATGTCAACATCACCAACTCAAACACCCGCAAACCAGGCCAACGCGCAGCATATGCCCGGATGATTGTTGCAAAACGGCGGCCGGCGCTATCAAACGAAGAATAGTGGCAAACCGAGAGAAAGCACCATAAGCCCGCTGCTGCAGCGCACGCCCTCAGACCCGCCGGTGAAACCGAAAGGGAAGGCGTGAAGTTCCCGCCTCTCGTCTCTTCGGTCGGAGGCAGGCGCTTCTCCGCCGCTTGCCGCAGACACTAAGTCTTCGAGGGCCTCTTGCCGCGTTCCTGCGGGTTATTGAGGCTTGCGAGCACGATCATGATTAATCCGGCGATTAATTCGCGGAGTTGCAACGCCGTCTTCGCCGACTCCTTAAAGCCCGGCACCGCGGTCGCAAGAATGGATCACCGAAGAGCGACAAAAGTTTTTGGACCGGCTGATTACCAACTGTCCGGATATTATTCAGCTCCGAACTCTTGCGCTGAGCTTTCGCGATGCACTTAAAGGAAATGACGGTGCAGTCCTTCAAACCTGGATCAACCAGGTTAAACATTGCGAGTTCGGTCCGCTCGTTCGATTCGGCTACGGCCTGCAGAAGGACATCTCAGCGGTTACTGCAGCCGCAGAAACGAAATGGAGCAGCGGTCAAGTGGAAGGACAGGTCAACCGGTTGAAAGCCATCAAGCGTCAGATGTACGGACGCGTCGGCTTCGATCTCCTCCGTGCACGCGTACTTCCGTTTCCACAACTCACTTTTGTCTGCCAACCGCGCGCCATGAAACTGCACCAAAATTGCGGAAGAGCCCATTTTCTGGGCGTCTGTGGTTCCCGCAAATTCCGAGCTGATTGATAAGGTGGGATTTGTCCTTATTCCTTCGATTCTCGCCGGCGAGCGTATTGTCAGCCATCTTCGTGTCACTATTGGGGGCGTTCCGCAGTCGTGCAGCTCTCCAGTTTGAGATCGTCGCT
>JAOAPQ010000571.1 GCA_025462965.1 Bryobacterales bacterium | reverse complement strand
GCAAAAAAGTCGCTGCGGCAAACACCTACGACGAGCTGGAGAATGTGATCCGCCCGGCGCTTGGCAAACACGGCTCATGGAATCTGACCGCTTCGACATTGGCATGATCCTCGGGAAGGCGCTCGGGTCAGGCGCGCCGAAGAGCCTCCGCCTCGTGGTGGGCAATCCGCTTATCATGCAGGCGATGGCGCGGCATATTCCGGATGCGGCCTCATATGCTCCGGTCACGCCCCTGATGATGAACGAGCGGATGGTGTGCACTTGTCTTATAACTCGAGGAATCCGCCGGATGATAGCCGCTCACCTGATGACTCCGTACTTTCTAAGGATCTCAACCGTTTTGTCGATCGGCAGAGCGTCAACCGTGTGCCCGTTCCCGGTCGTCGTGGTGGCTCGAAACATGGAGTTATAGACCGCCTCCTCAGTGGCTTCGATGGCAGCGAGAAACAGTGGCGACATCGCCTCGTTGGTGATCACTTCGACGTGGCGGGCCATCGACTTGTCGGAAGTGTGAATGCGAACCTGTGATGCAGTTGAGAATGCGATAGCATAGTCGCCGCTCCCGTTTGACGCCGCACTGCCCGTACGAGCTAAGCCAAGGAGCGCCCTTGCTGCCAGGCGCTTCAGGTTACGAGCATCCAGGGGTGCATCGGTTGCCACCACGATCATGCACGATCCGTTCGCATCGTCCCTCCCACTTCCGGCCTGCTGAAGTTCTTGGCGCAGGTAGTATTGGCCTAGCTCCATACCGACGGGCGCGCCTCCGATCGTTAAAACGCCGCCGAAGTTCGTCTGGACCAGTACGCCCACGGTGTACCGACCGAGGTTCGCAGGCAGACGGCGGGACGAGGTTCCGATGCCGCCCTTCCAACCGAATGCGACCGTACCTGTGCCTGCCCCAACAGCGCCCTCCTCCACCGGACCGCTTTTTGCACTTTTGATGGCCGCAAATACATCGTCGGCCGTAATGTGACGTCCGCGAATGTCGTTCAGGTAACCGTCGTTTGTCTCGCCGACAACAGGATTGACCGACAGGACATCCGCATTGCCAGGCAACGCAAGCACGTAGCTGATAAGCGCGTCGGCCACGCGGGGCACGCTGGTGGTGGATGTGAGCAGAACGGGGGTTTCAATGTCCCCCATTTCTTCGACCTGAGTAACACCGGTGAGTTTTCCGAAGCCGTTGCCGACAAAAACCGCCCCCGGCACCTTTTCACGATAGAGGTTGCCGGCATGCGGCAGAACGGCGGTTACTCCGGTTCGGACGTTGTCGCCGCGCATGATCGTAGTTTGTCCCACTTCAACCCCGGCAACATCCGTGATCCCGTTGAGCGGGCCCACCGGCAGGATGCCGACTCTCAACCCTATATCCGAGGCGCGAGGGCGTCGGTTGGGAGTTCTGTCCTGAGCAACGCCGGATCCCAACATGAGCGTCAAGAACAACGTGATCACCTTTGCCATGGACGGTAATTATATCCGCCGCGAAGGGCAGGTGATTCTCCATTCGGGTCCCCTGTATCTGGAAAGCCAATGCAATATCGTAGATGTGGAGTACTTCATGTCTGGTTTTGGACAAATCGAACCGCGGACACCTCTGGCCGCTGTTAACGTTCACGACTTAAAGGGGGTCTGGTGTCTAATCCAATCGCCCATGGAGAAACCCGGGGACCAAGGTATAGGGACTTACGGGCTCGACGCGCGATTGATCTCGCAGCATTGCGAGTCTGGTGCAGCTGTGGCCGCCGTTTTCTTTCGAGCCGTCTTGCTCCAACATCTGTTCCGAACAGCGTTGCTTGACGATTGGCGCGAAGGAAATGAACCGGCTGATCCGGTTTTTTTGCTCGGGGCGACCTTCCCTATGGAAGAAGGCGTCCAAGGATTTGATCCCGCAGCTTTCATCGAGCGCTTGCGACATCCTGGGCCTTAGTGCCTTTTCAATCGTCTACGCAAACTGAATTTATGGACTTCACCGTTCCGCATCGGCTCGCTGAGAGCTGTCGAAAAATACCCGAACGCGGTGCGTGGTTAGCGCAATTGCTTGACGTAATCCATGATCTGGAAGAGCGATGGGCTCTTACGCTCGGCAGTCCTTTCGACGGCCAGGATGTGAGCTGCGCGTGGGTGGCGCCAGCCACGTTTCCCGATGGACGCGCCGCGGTGTTGAAGCTCAGTATGCCGCACATGGAGGGAGAAGACGAGATCGCAGGTTTGCGTTTCTGGAGCGGTGATCCGACAGTACGGCTCTTCAAAGCCGATGATTCTCTCGGCGCCATGCTCCTTGAGCGCTGCGAACCAGGAACCCCGCTGCGCAGTCTACCGGAGTCCAGGCAGGACGGGATAATCGCTCAACTACTGAGTCGGTTGTGGCGGCTTCCAGCATCGGGGCATCGATTTCGCCCCCTGTCAGCACTGACCGCATATTGGAGCGAAGAGACGCTGGCTTCCGCCGATCGGTGGACCGATCCGGGGCTCGTCCGAGAGGGTCTGGAACTTTTCAAAGAACTGCCCCGCAAGCCTCCGGAAGAGGTGCTGCTGGCGACCGATCTGCACGCAGGGAATGTTTTGCTAGCACAGCGAGAACCATGGCTCGTAATTGATCCGAAGCCGTTCGTTGGTGATCCTGCATTCGATGCGACACAGCATCTGTTCAACTGCAAAGCGCGCCTCAAGTCGAATCCCGATGAAACCATCCGCCGCTTCGCGGATTTACTCGGCGTCGACGAGGCACGCGTCAGGCTCTGGATGTTTGCCCGTTCGGCCGCAGAACCACGCGACGACTGGGAAGACGCCCGACTGCCGGAGCTCGCACGAACACTGGCTCCATAGAGATTGCCTTACCTGAGAGAGCAACCCGCCGAATGGAACGGGCCTGGTCCGGCAGGGCCGTCCACAGTCCAGGGTCAGCCTGACGTAGGCCAAATACGAGTCGGCCCCGGTATAATTGGCAGGCTGGATAAAGTTTCAATGAGGAGCCACACATGAACAGACGACTGATTGCCATGACGGGGTTTTTGGGAGCCGCTCTGCTTGCGGCCGACAAGCCCGTGACCGTGCCCCTGAAAGACGGGACCGGAAAGGACGTCGGAACTGCCAAAATCTCGGCCGGACCGGGTGGGAACGGCGCAAAGATCGCCCTGAACCTCAAAGAACTGCCTCCCGGCGAACACGCCATCCATATCCACACGACCGCGAAGTGCGAGGGCCCGGCGTTCACCACTGCTGGAGGTCACTTTAACCCCACCACGGCACACCACGGCATCAACAATCCGGAAAGTCCCAAACCACACGCGGGCGACATGCCGAATTTCACAGTGAAACCCAACGGCACCGCGAAGCTCACAGTGACGGATTCGGCTGTCACGCTCGGCGACGGCGCCAACTCAGTGTTCACCAACGGCGGCACGGCCGTAATAATTCACGCCAAAGCGGACGATCTGAAGAGCGATCCCTCCGGCAACTCAGGCGACCGCATTGCCTGCGGCGCCATCACCAAGTAGCCACAGCCGGTGAATTGGCGGCCGCCAGGAAAATGTTTCCGCCATCCTCGAACCGGCGGCCGTCAAAAGGTTGGTATCGTGTCGCCTTCAACAAATCCTATCTGTACCGGAACCCATTCACAAACGCATGAGCATCGAACGCAATGCAACCCGGTGTCGCTAAATGTGACATCGCATCATCAATAAGGTGTCATGCAAACCACTTCCGTCCAGTCCTCTCAGCGACTGACGATTCCGGAACTTCGCACGCTCTCGCTCGCATCGCTTGGTGGCGCGCTTGAGTTTTATGACTTCATCATTTTTGTATTCTTTACCACCGTGATCGGCAAGCTGTTCTTTTCCGCCAGCCTGCCGGATTGGGTGCGCCAGGTTCAGACCTTTGGCATCTTTGCGGCCGGATACCTGGCGCGCCCACTGGGCGGCATCGTGATGGCCCATTTCGGAGATACTCGCGGTCGCAAGCGCATGTTTACTCTGAGCGTCCTGCTGATGGCTATTCCGACCCTGCTGATCGCCTTTCTGCCCACCTATAAGTCGATTGGCATTGCCGCCCCCCTGCTGCTCCTTGTGATGCGGGTGATGCAAGGAATCGCGATTGGGGGAGAGGCGCCCGGTGGCTGGGTATTCGTCGCCGAGCACGCGCGGCAAGGGCAGGTTGGGTTCGCGGTGGGCTTGCTCACCAGCGGCTTGACCTGCGGAATCCTACTCGGCTCTCTTGTGGCAGCTGGCGTCAATACAGCATTCAGCCAGGCCCAAATCGCCGGCGGCTTCTGGCGGGTACCTTTTCTGATTGGCGGCGCATTCGGATTTATTGCGATGCTGCTGCGCCGCTGGCTTGAGGAAACTCCGGTCTTTGAGGAAATGCTGAGACGCGCGGCGATCTCCCGCGAACTACCTCTGCGGACGGTCTTACGTAGCTACGGACGCGCCATAACGATCTCGGTGCTCACCACTTGGATGCTCACGGCAGCAATCCTGGTCGTGGTTCTCATGACGCCCTCCCTACTGCAGAACTTGTTCCGGCTGGCGCCGCACGATGTGCAGCTGGCTAACCTTGCCGGCACAGCAGCACTGTGCCTCTCGACCGTGGCGATAGGCGTTGCCACGGACAGGTTCGGCATCCGACGCGTTGCCATCCCGGTACTGCTGCTGCTGATCGCTGCGACTTACGGTCTCTACATTGGCGCCGAGCGGCTGCCCTCCGCCCTATTGCCACTCTACGTGCTCGCTGGTATCGGAGCCGGCAGTGCGGTGCTGACCCCTATTGTTATGGTCCGCGCCTTTCCGCCTGCGGTACGATTTACTGGCGTTTCCTTCTCCTACAACATCGCGTACGCAGTGTTTGGCGGCGTCACTCCGCTGCTCGTCTCCTGGCTTGCTCATCTGAACCGACTCAGTCCGGCACACTATATTGCAGCCGTCACGATCCTCGGTCTTCTGGCCATCTTGGCCGCCCCCACGGCAGCCGTTCTGGACGAAAAATTCAGCAAAAAGGTCGAAACAGTCTGAATTCGATAACCGCGCAGGGCTCTCGGTACCTACCGTACCTCGTAGGTTGAGACACAACCCGAAATCATGTTGGCTGCGAAGCGCTACCGACGTTTGGGATGGCCGATTCGCGCGAACGCAACGCATAAAGCGCCGTGAAAATATCGCGGGCATATTTCGGCTGTTCAGAAGAGGGTAAGCCTTGGTAAAAGTCCAGCATGTCAATGATCGCCTCGTAACCGCTTTTCATCTCGCGATGGTATCGCCAACGCGCGCCAAACCCGAGCGCGCGTTCTGCTGCGATCCAGAAGCCGGCGATACCGGAACACAAAGGAGCCAGCCACTTCGGAGCGCCATCAAGAGATGGGATGAAAGTAGCGGCGGCGGTTAACAGAAGCACGCCAATAGTGCCGCCGTTGAAACAGAAGGCGTCTATCCATTGGTCATGTACGTCCCTGGCTTTGGCCAGGCGCAGATTGAGTCTCGCGATCAGTTCAGGCGAGAGAGTACACCCGGAAAACGGAACCGAAACAGTGGGTTCAGACGCGGGCTGGGTGGCTGCTCTCCTCGCTCCATCAGAAGCTTCCTTCTTTCGCTCATCGACAAGACTTTGATCTTTGGAAGCTCGTTCCGAGGAAGCTTGTTCCGATGCATGTTCAACATTCGCATCCATTTTGCTCAACCTCCTTGCCGGGAAAAGTATATATGACGCGGTTCAAGTCGCGCGCGCGCTCGATGCGAAGAGCTGTTCGACTCTACGAGGTCATGGAACGAGCTGCCGAATGATGCCGTCGGCCTTGTTAAGCACGAAGATCTGTCCTCGCGAACCGACATTTATCCGCATGTCGGTGCGTTTCGCGGGCGGTTTGCCTTGTGATAGATTTTTCTCCTGAATGAGCTGGAGCAGCGTTTTCATCGTCCCCTTATCATCCAGCAGAATCCGGCGAATTGCGTCTTGCCCACCTCTTGGGAGGTTGTCGGCGTCAACATAAAATATCTCACCGCTGGGGTTATCGCCAAAGATCAGCTTGTTCGTGAGCTGCCTGATGGCACTATCGCGGTAAGCAAAAACGCCCGTGATGGCGACATTCTTCTGGAAAAGTGGGTCGGTGTGATCGAACTCGACAATCGGATAGGTAACTTCCGGGTCGCTTCGCGGATCTCCCACGCCGACGTCGAGGGGACCGTACCTAAAACTGCCCTCCCAGATATTCCATCCGAGATTGGCGCCCGCAGTGATCAAAGTGATCTTCTCCACGACAGCCTGGCCGATGTCTGCCATGTACATCTTGCCGTTCCGGGGATCCCACGAGAAGCGCTGGGGATTCCTGCAGCCATATGCGTAAATCTCGCCGAGCGTCCCGGGCTTGACGTTCTTTGTGAACGGGTTTATCGAGGGAATACCGTATTGGCCATTGGCGCTGTTAGAGCCGAGCGGGTCAATTCGGAGAATCTTTCCAAACGCGACCGAAAGGTTCTGAGCGTGTTTGTAAGGGTCGCCTCCGTTACCGCCATCGGCCACCCCGACGTAAAGCAAGCCGTAATCGGCGCTGCCGGGTTTGGCGAGCGGGTTGAATCCAAGCTGCCCGCCGTTGTGAATTTGAAAAGGCTTCGCAGTGCGGAAGATTTCGCGCGGCGCTCCGCCATCGTACGTCGCGGCACTCGGGTTCTTAGCTGTCCATTCCAGCAGCACCGTATCGTGCGTGTGGCCCTTGCCGTTGGGCAGGAAGTCGGCCTTGGGTGTGATGTTGGCGGTATCGGTGTAAGTGTAGAACTTGCCGTAACCGCGCGTGCCTGGTTCAGTGAACTGCGGGTGAAAAGCAAAGCTCTGGAACCCGCGATCGTGACTCCCCGACTGGACGTTCACTCCCCAGGTTGGGGCGTTGATATCGAGATACTGTATGACCGTCTTGCCGTCGTA
>JAOAPQ010000557.1 GCA_025462965.1 Bryobacterales bacterium | reverse complement strand
CTGCTGTGCGAGCGCGGCATCCGGACCTTTGAAACCTACACGCGAAACACCTTCGACGTCTCGGCGATTCCCGGCCTGCAAAAGCTTTCGCACCTCCCCGTCATCGCCGACCCTTCGCACGGCACCGGTCGCCGCGATCTTGTCCCTTCCATGGCGCGGGCAGCCGTCGCCGCCGGCGCGGATGGCCTGCTCATGGAAATCCATCACGATCCCGACCACGCGCTTAGCGATGGAGCACAGTCCCTTTTCCCTGCGCAGTATAGCGAATTGATGCAACAACTCCGCATGATCGCGCCCGCGGTGGGACGCACGCTCCCGGCATGAATAGCGTCGCCATTGTCGGCGTTGGTCTGATTGGCGGATCGTTCGCTCTCGCGCTGAGATCCGCGGGATTTAGCGGCAAAATAGTCGGCGTCAGCTCGCATCCCGCCATCCGCGAGGCGCTCGAGCTCAACATCATCGATTCCGCCGAGCCCCTCGATAAGGCGGTACCGCAAGCCGACCTCGTCTACCTCGCGCAACCGATCGGCCGCATCCTCGACACTCTCCACCATCTGGAGCCGCTCGTGCGCCCGGATGCCTTGGTAACCGACGCGGGAAGCACCAAACAGGCGATCGTCTCGACAGCCCGCGCAACGCTGCGGAGCTGCCAGTTCCTGGGCGGACATCCGCTCGCGGGGAAAGAAATTCGCGGCGCGGCTGCGGCCGATGCCGACCTGTTCCGGGGGCGTCCTTACGTCCTTACACCCGCCCATCCCGACGATCTGCGCACCCCGGCCGCTGCCGCCTTTCTCGAGGTGATTCGAAACATCGGTGCCCACCGCGTTGTGCTCGGCGCCGAAGAGCATGACCGGCTGGTGGCGTTCAGCTCACACGTACCGCAGCTTGCCTCCACCGCGCTCGCGGCGGCCATAGCGGAACATTCGCCAGAGTCGAGCAGGGTCGCAGGGCCGGGCTTGCTTGACACGACGCGCCTCGCGCTCAGTTCCTACGACTTGTGGCGTGACATTGTCGCGACCAATACCGTCGAAATTGAAGACGCCCTTACCGCTTATATTCAAAAATTGGAGTACCTGCGTGAAAACCTGCGCACCAGGCAATTACAGGAAGAATTTGCGACGGCGGCAAAATACGCGCGTACATTAAGAGGGTCTTGATATTCGAGTGAGATGGCGAATCGTGCGGCTTTGCTCTGAGTCTTCTATCACGGTGGCCAGCCGCTTCTCCCTCGTCTCTTCGCGTTTCGCACTGATCACCCACCACGTGGCGGCGCGCCGGTACCATGGCGGTTGCGACCGAAAGAATTTCCAGGCGGTTCCATTGGCCCGAAATCGCCGCTCCTGCGCGCTTTCGAACTCGACGCTCTCCTGTTCAAACGAATAGATGCGCGAGCGTTCCTCCTGGCGGGCTTCGAACGCCTGTATGCCCGCGGAACACATGAGCCCCTGACTCGTGAGTTCCCCCACACGCTTGATATTGACGGCGCTCCAGGCGCTACGCGGCTTCCGCGGCGTGAAGCGGATGCTGTAGCTTACGTCGTCGATTCTCCGGCGAACGCCGTCGATCCAGCCGAAACAGAGCGCGGCATCGACGGACTCCGGCCAGGTAATGCTCGGCCTTCCGGAATCTTTCTTATAGAATCCGACCAGCAGCTCCTGCCGCTGGCCGTGGTATTTCTCGAGCCAGTCGCGCCAGGCGGCGGGCGTCGCGAAGAATCTGAGTGCCACCCCTCAATTGTGCGGCAAAGAAAAAGGGGCAAGCGAAACTCCGCCCGCCCCGTAACCTGCTTACTTCGTCAATCCCTTCGAAGCGGCGTTAGTGACTCCTAGCTTCGAGCCGAGCGAAGTCGAAGACCCATCGTGGTCGAAGCGGATCAACTTACGCGCGGGCTCGCCCGCCAGGTCGATCTCCGTCAACGTATACTGCCCGTTGGTCTTGTCGAACTTTACGCGCGGACTGGCATAGCTAACCCCTGCGCCGCTCTGCGGGTTGGTGAGCACCACTACACCCTTGTGCTGAAGCACCGAGCTGATCAGGATTACGCCGTTCTGCTCCCCTACGAAATCGTAATCACCGGCGGGCAGGGTCGCGGAACCGGCTGTAAATTCGAACGGAACCGTCACGGCAACATGACCCGAGGTCTGGGCGAAGCTGGGAACTGCCGCGAACACAACGGCCGCGGCGGAAGACAGAAACACTTTCATCGTTAGGTTTTTCATTGAGAAATCTCCTTAAGGTTTTGTTTGTTGGTGTTGCACGAATGAACAAAGGCTCGGCGGCGCAATAGCGCGGGGATTAAACTCGACCCGCGAGCTCGTAGCTGCAGCGAGCTCATTCGCGTGGAACTGGTGTTCTCTTCAGAGAGAAGCAGGAAGCACAGACTAGGACAGCCGGAGGGGTAATGTAATCGTGATTACCACCCGTTCGAGGGGCTATGGCGTGCTTACTAAACTTAGTCTACGGTCACTGCGCAGGTGGGTCAAATAGATAGTTTCTATATTGGCTATTCCGTACTTAACCGGATATTAATGTGTGAATAGCGAAACAAGTCGAGTGGCAAAGCACTACATTTTCCATGAGCGCTTACTCGTCCCTCAGCGCGATCGAGGGCTCGACTGCCACCGCTCGCCTTGCCGGCAGCCACGCCGCCAGAGCGGCCGCAATCACCATCGCACTCAGCACACCGACCCAGATGCCCGCATCGGTAGCCTCCACGCCAAACAACTGGCTTCGCACAGCCCGTCCGGCAGCGGTCGCCGTCACGATACCAGATCCGAGACCCGCGGCAACTACCACGGCTGCGTAACCCACAATCATTCCGAACACCTGGGACGGTCTCGCGCCCAGCGCCATCCGGATACCGATTTCGCGCCGCCGCAGTTCCACCAGATGAGCAAGCGAGCCATACAGGCCGACGCCGGCCAGAATCACGCCCGCTATTGCGAAGCCATTCAGCAGAAAAGCAGTGAAACGCCGCAGCTTCAAAGACGCGGCGACCCGCTCATCCATCAGCCGGACATCGTACAGCGCAACCCCTGGATCGAGCGCGGCCACCGACGCGCGCACCGCCGCCGTGGGATCCGCATCCCCCTTCATGCGCAGCACAAGGTACATCGATTCACTCCGCTCCTGCAGCTCCGGATAATAGACCTCGGGCTGGCGGTCGCCGCCCAGATTGCTGTTGTGAACACTCCCCACAACCCCGACGATGAGGGCCAACTTCGCCGCTCCGCCGCTCGCGATGGTTTTTCCGATCGCTTCCTCATTGGCGAAATAGCGGCGCGCCAGTTCCTCATCGATGACCGCAACAAGCTGCGCTCCCGCCCGATCGCGGTCGGTGAACGTGCGGCCTCGCAGCAGAGGGATACCCATCGTCTCGAAATAACCCGGCAGTGCGACCGAGATCTGCGCCTCCGCACGCCGGTCCGTCGCGGACCGACCCGCAAGCCGCAGTTCTTCCGTCCAGATGCCGCTCGGATTGAACGGAATGGCCCCTGCCGCAGAAGCCGCTTCCACACCCGGCAACGACCGGAGACGCTCCACCAGCGGCTCGAAGAACTTCGTGTTCCAGCTTTGGTCCGCGGCATACGTACGCGCCGGTAAATCGATTGCCCCGGTCCAAAGATGTGTGGGCGCAAAGCCCGGCGGCACGCGGGTCATATTCAGGAAGCTTCGGCTCAACTCCGCTGCGGTAAAGATCAGCGTGAACGCGAGCGCAATCTGCACCGCAACAATCCCGCCGCGCCACCCTCCTGTCCGCGTCACGGTACGCATCGCCCCGCCTTTCGAGGCCAGTTCGATAGGCAAGTCCGCGCTGAGGAGCGCCGGTAACAGTCCGGCGCCCACAGTGCTCATCAGCGCCAGCGCAAATCCAAAAAGAAGGGTCCATCCCTGAACAGGCGTGGGCCTGGGAAGCGGTCCATAGAGATTGATC
>JAOAPQ010000534.1 GCA_025462965.1 Bryobacterales bacterium | reverse complement strand
ACACCACAGCAGCGTGCCGCGATCATGTACCCGAGCCTTCATGAAAAGCTCCTGACGCGTCCCGATGACACGCAGATCTGTCCCGCCCCTGGCGCGGGTTCGCTCTGCGGCCGTCAAATGAGTTCGGAAAGTTCCTCCACCATCGGCAGGCAGCGGGAGTCGAATTACGCCTTGCTCGCGCGAACAAGTGAGGAATTCGTACACCTTCTGACCGACAACCTTCCTGCGGCGCCCGAGTATTTCGCGCAGGAGGTGGACCTCAACCGGAGGGGCGCCGCGCACATGTCTCAGCTAGCCTCACTGGCGGCGTTCACGGCCCCGGAAGTTCTGCGGCTGCAGAACGAGGGCGCTATCGTAGTCGACACAAGGCCCACAACGCAGTTTGCCGCTGCGCACGTGCCCGGGTCGATTCATATCGCCCTAACAGGACAGTACGCTTCATGGGCGGCGCGAATTCTGGGGTTGAGCACACAACTGATCATCGTCGGGGAAGATCCGGAGCATGTACGCGAGTCGCATCTGCGCCTGGCCCGCGTCGGGCTGGAAAGTGTGGCGGGCTACCTGGCAGATGGTGTGGCCGGTTGGGTCAAGAGTGGGTACGATCTTGACTCCATTCCTCAGATAACAGTTCAGGATTTCGTCGAACTATGGAGACATGAGCCGGACCGGATCGCCGTGCTGGACGTACGTGAGCTCGGAGAATTAACCAGTGGAGCGATCGCGAAATCGCTGTGCATCCCGCTCGGAAAACTGAAATCGCGGACAGCGGAACTGGACCGCGGGAAGCTTCTGGTGGTGCACTGTAAAGGGGGCTATCGGAGTTCAATTGCCGCCAGCATGCTGCGGCGTGCCGGCTTCCGCGACATCGCGAACTTGATCGGCGGGTTTGATGCCTGGAAGGCGGCCGGTCTCCCTTGCACGTTCCCCTAGCTGGGGACACGCGGCGACAGCCGCGTTCTCCGGCGCTACGTCAAAGGCCGCAGCTGATAGCCGCAACTCCGCGGCCTTCTCAGGTCACGTTCGGGAGATTCTCGGACTGGCTGCTCCGGAGTGTGCGGAACCAAATCTAACCTGCGGAACAAAAGCAGAATCAGGCAAGAGATTGGAAGATCTGAGCATTGTTGGTGCTTTCCTCATCGTTTTTAATGGGTACAGAAACGGATTTTCTGAATAGCTCTGGAAGGCTACAACTATGGAATACAAAACGTTAGGAAACACTGGCCTCCTCGTCTCGACCGTATGTCTGGGCACAATGACGTTCAGCGGCGGCGAAGGCTTCTACAAGGTCATCGGCTCTGTGGACCAGGCGGGCGCCGACGAACTCATCAAGGCATCCCTCGAAGCCGGTATCAACTTCTTCGACACCGCCGATGTTTACTCCGAGGGAGAGAGCGAAAAAACACTCGGGCGGTCCCTCAAAAACCTGAAGATCTCTCGTGAGGACGTCATCATCGCCACCAAAGTCTTTAGCCGGGTTGGCCCGGGCCGCAATGATGTCGGAGCGTCCCGTGGGCATATCATGGATGCGGTCGAAGCCAGCCTCCGCCGCCTGCAAATGGACCACATTGACCTCTACCAAATCCACGGCAATGACTCCATCACCCCCGTCGAGGAGACTCTCCGGGCTCTGGACACGCTTGTGCAGCAGGGCAAAGTCCGCTATGTCGGTTGTTCCAACTGGCAGGCATGGAAGATAGAGAAGGCCCGTGGGATCTCGGAGTTCAGGAACCTTGTCCGCTTCGATACTCTACAGGCCTACTACTCCATCGCGGGCCGCGATCTCGAACGTGAAATCGTTCCTTTCCTGGAAGCCGAAAAAACGGGATTGCTGGTCTGGAGCCCGCTGGCCGGCGGCCTCCTCTCCGGCAAGTTCAGCCGCAAGAATCAGAAGCCGGAAGGTGCTCGCCGCTCCGAATTTGACTTTCCGATTGTGGACAAGGAGCGTGCCTGGAGGATTCTCGACGTAATCGCGCCTATCGCGAAGGCGCATGGTTGCAGCTCTGCACGCGTGGCGCTCGCATGGGTGCTGACAAAGCCCTTCGTCACCTCGGTAATCATCGGAGCCAAAAGCCTCGATCAGTTCCGGGATAATATTGCTGCCGCGGACCTCAAGCTCACCGAAGACGAGATCAAGCAGCTCGATGAGGTTAGCGCGCTGCCGCCCGAGTACCCGGGGTGGATGGTCCCCTTCCAGAACACCAACCGTCTGGATCCGGGTGTTCAGCCCGCATGGCGCAGTGTTCGGCAAGCGTCATAGCAATTTGAGCTATGGCTCCTGACAGCCGCGGTCGGCTTCACTTCACTGCCCCAGCACAAGTCAGGCCGGCCGCGCTATCGGAGTTCAATCGCCGCCAGTGTGCTGCGGCCGCGGGTCCGCAACCTTGCTCAGGTCACCGGAATGGCGGGCCCGAGTGGCGGCGCATCCGGACAGACCTTTGCGCAAGTGCCGAAATCATTCCCGGAAGCATTCCTGCTTTGGTTGACCAGTTGCTCGCTCTTTTGTAAGTCGTCACCATCGCTTGCTTGTCGCGAAGCAGAGCCGCGGCCTGGATCCGCGGCTCTGTCCTGCCTTCCTTATCTCAACACCCGGAAGGAGGGTGCAATCTCATGCGAGAATTTCTGGCCAAGCTGTTTTCATCGGATTTCATGCCTCACGGGACCTGCTTTTTATGGAAACCCGAAATTGTCTGGCTGCACGCGATCTCTGATGGCATCATCACGCTTGCCTACTTGCTGATTTCCGTCACGTTGTTTTATTTTGTGCGGAAGCGGCGGGACCTGCCGTTCCAATGGATATTTTTTTTATTCGGAGCATTCATTTTCAGCTGCGGTGCCACCCACCTCATGGAAGTCTGGACCCTGTGGCATGGCACATACCGGCTGGCCGGCCTGGTGAAAGCCATCACCGCGGCAGCGTCACTTGCAACGGCGGTATTGTTGATTTCCCTGGTTCCACGAGCTCTTGCTTTGCCGAGTCCTGAAAGACTGCGCGCCCTCAATCAGGACTTATCCCTTGCCACGAGAAAGGCTGAGCAGACCTCATTTCAGCTAGCCGACGCGAAAGCAGCGGCCGACGCTGCCAACGAGGCCAAGAGTCAATTCCTGGCGAATATGAGCCACGAGCTTCGCACACCGCTGAACGCCATCATCGGATATAGCGAGATGCTCCAGGAAGATGCGGAAAGCACGGGGAACGAGGCGCCGATCCCCGACCTCCAGCGAATCCACATCGCGGGAAAACATCTTCTGGCACTGATCAATGATGTGCTGGATTTGAGCAAAATCGAAGCCGGCAAAATGGAACTGCACTCCGAAGAGTTTGCGGTCGAGCCCATGATACGAGACGCGATTGAGACAGCGCGTCCGATGATCGAGCGGAACGGCAACCGGATCGAGATACACCTCGAACCGGATCTGGAGTCGCTCGACGCGGATTTAGTCAAAGTCCGGCAGATTCTGCTGAACCTGCTGTCGAACGCGGCGAAATTTACGGAACATGGAACGATCACGCTCTCCGCCCGCCGCGCAACCAGAAACAACACGGCGGGAATCGAACTCGTGGTGGCCGATACCGGAATTGGCATCCCTCCTGAGCAGCTCGCGAAGCTTTTTAGACCTTTCCAGCAAGGGGACCACGGTCACTCCGGTAAGTTCGGGGGTACCGGTTTGGGTCTAGCACTTAGCCGCCGCTTTTGCCAGATGATGGGCGGGGACGTTCGGGTAGAATCGACTCCAGGCGAAGGTTCTGTATTCACGGCTTTCCTGGCTAAGCAGGCCCCCAAGGAGGTGCAGCCGGAAGCACCGGCGTCTCGTAATACGGCCGATACAAAGGCGGTCAGCGTTTTGATAATCGATGACGATGCAATGGCTAGAGACCTCATGCTGCGGAACCTGGCCCGGGAGGGTATTTCCGCGAGTGCCGCAGATTCAGGACCCGAGGGCTTGCGCATGGCACGCGCCCTGAAGCCGCCCCTCATTCTGCTGGATGTCATGATGCCGGAGATGGACGGCTGGAGCGTTCTGACAACTCTCAAATCGGACCCGGACCTGCGCGATATCCCCGTCGTAATGGTCTCGATGTTTGATTCGCAGGACTTGGGATTAATGCTCGGCGCGACCGATTACCTGGTAAAACCGGTCACTCGTGAACAACTGAATGCACTGCTGCGGAGAATCCAGTTTCGTTCTCCTGCGGTGCTCCTGATCGACAACGACCCGAACGCGCGGGAGATGCTCAAAGACATGCTCGAGCGGGAAGGCTGGAGCGTGAGCGAGGCCAGTAACGGCCGCGAAGGCCTCAATAAGCTGGAGGAGGTGAAGCCCGCCCTGATTGTTGTGAACGCGATTACGCCGGGAATGGACAGCTTCACCTTCAATGACGCCGTGCAGCGGAATTCGAAATGGTCTCGGATACCCATTATCGTTCTGACCGAAAAGGACGAAACCTCTGTAAAGATCGAGAAGCTGAACAACCAGGTACATAGGGTGCTGAAACACCGGACCTGTAGCGCAGATCAGTTTGTCTCGCAGGTAAAAAGCTTGCTGCCTACTGGCCCGCGTCTAACCTGAGACGGGTGCGTCGAAGCATGGACTGACTAAAACTGCCTACGGGCCTGATTTCGGATTGTGCAGCAGGCTTTCGATCTTCGCGAGTAGATTGGGCAGGTCGACAGGTTTGGCCTCGTAACCATCGCAGCCGATTGCCATCGCCTTTTCCCGATCAGTGCTGAGCGCGTGAGCTGTCACAGCAATGACCGGTATGGCCTTGGTTTGATCGTTCGCTTTGAGATGCTGAATCGCTTCCCAACCGCTGACGCCCGGAAGGTTGACGTCCATCAAAATGAGGTCCGGTTTGTGCGTACCTGCACTCGCAATGCCCTCCTCGCCGTCAGAAGCCATAACAACATCAAAACCACGACGGACGAGGCGCCGCGACAACATGTCGCGATTGGTTTCATTGTCTTCGACCAGTAGGATTCGGGCCATCTCCCGGCTGTCTGTGCAATCCTGCGCCCGCAAGCCGGCGCTTGCACAGTGGCCCGCAACCTGCCCGTTTACTTTTAAGGTTATGGAGTGTTCGCCGGAAAAAGGGAGCAGGACCAGCGAGGAGCCCTCCCTTGCTTTCAGGGGCTCTCAGATTGTTTGAGTCGTGCGCGTCGAAGATTCGAACCACGAACTCTATGAGTCGACCACTTATGGAACAGGGCGGGGAAGAACCAATCTCTTTTTTGGTTCTCTACCCGCAAAATCCTGTGCGTAGGTCGCCTAAGCGAAATCGCGCCTCGCCGGTGAGTCGACGATGATGGCCCTGCCGTCGGTGAGGGCCTTGACCGCATGGCGGACGTTGCCCGGCACGATTGCAACCAAACCCGGTCTGGCGATCTGGGCAAGGCCGTCGATGGTTACCTCGAGTTCGCCCTCGATCACCTCATAGACTTCTTCCTCAGGATGGAAGTGCTCGTGAATCGACGAACCGCGCGCAAAATCGAAGTGCGCGACCGCCATCTTTTGCGAGTGGAAATATCGTCCGTGCCAGCCTGGCAGGCGCTCAATGACCGGAAGGCTGTTTGTTTCCAGAAATGGCACAAGCTTCCTCGACGAAGATACTCTCATAGAAAAGTAATTTGAGCGGAGGCACGCGAAATACAGCAAAACCTACTTGCTCAATACCTGAACTTCCATTGAATCGAGAGATACTCCGAACGCGTTGAGCGGGCCGCTGCCCGTCCCTCCATCCACTTCCTGAACCGACACCGATCCCGCCGCCTTCCCCTGCACCGCGCCGGGCGAGCGAGGTGCGGGTTTGTTGCTGTACAGAATCTGATAGACGTCGCCGGGCCGGCTCAAGTTGATGTCTACAATTACGTCCACATCGTGAGAGTCCGTGGTGCTTGTGTTGGCGACGATGATGACCTCCTCGTCGTTCAGGATGCGCGAGAAAGCCAGGATTCCGTTCGGGAACTTCGACACGCCGAAATCGATGTGGTTGCCCGAGATCGGCCGGAAATAGAAACGTCCATATCGTAGTGCCGGCCGTGCTTCGCGGACCACGGCAATTCGGCTGATCTGTTGATAGAAGAAGCTGCCTTTGTCAAACCCCGGTCCGCCCCACAAGGCTTCGCGTACCGCTTCATCATTGCCCGCTCCGTGCAGTCCCTGTTCGGTTCCATAATAAAGGCACGGAATCCCCGGCAGGCAGTAGAGATAAGCTATCCCCAACGTGACTTGGTCGTCGTACTTATGTTCATCGCCCGGTTGAACATAGCGAATGCGCTCTTTGACGTCGTGATTATCCAGGAACGTGACAAAGAAACGAGTGGCGTCGCCATGCGAGCTCAGGATGTTGGCTTCTATTTGCTTGCGGAAGGCGTACATCCCAACCAGATCGGAAGGAGGCACGGAGGCCTTCACCACGGGTTTCAGCTTGAAGAAGAGCGGAAAGTCGAGCGCTGCGTCCACCCCAACTATCTGGCTCTCATCGCTCGTTGAGCGGCCGATGAACCGGGCAATCTGCTGTTCCGCGTCACCCACAAAAACTTCGCCAAAAGTGAAGAAGTTCTTCTTGCCGATGCTGAGTGCAAATTCGCGCATCGAATTCCCGAACAGGCGGGGCAAATCGTTCAACAGATAGCGGAGCGTGTCGATCCGGAAGCCGTCTATGTCGTAGCGCGCAATCACGTACTGATAAGTGCGTATGAGAAATCGCTGCACATCGTCCAGGTCGGTGCGGAACTGTTTGAGTGATGCGAAATCGCCGATAGTGCCGGCGCCCGTACCCTGACGCCGGAAGTAATCATTCTTATGTAGTTCGACCGGCCAGACGAGCGCGTCTAAAGGCGGACTGGCGATGGTGGCGATATCCGGAAAAAGCGCGGCTCCCGTAGCGTCACGCCACAGAATAGGTCGCGGGAAGGTTCGAAATTCTGCTTGAGCGCCGCCCGAATTGGTGCACGATGTCTCGCCCGCGTCGCACACGTAAGCGAAGGCGTTACCGGTGTGATTGAGAACGATGTCGAGAATCACATAGA
>JAOAPQ010000499.1 GCA_025462965.1 Bryobacterales bacterium | reverse complement strand
TGTCTCGTGGCACGGTTGCCCACGGATTGAGCAGCCGTTTACACAAGAATCCAACAAAAGACGACCGCCCGGCATTGCCTCTAACGCCTCAAGCCAATCCGTGGCTTTTCAAGAGTAGCGCTCATATTGCATGTTGACGCGATATTTCGAATCCTTCTCGGTTTCGAACCATCTAGTTCAATACAAAACGAAGTTGTTGCTTGATGGCGAAGGCGCGCGGAGAAAGAGGCGCTGCTCGCTGAGGTAAGAGTGCGCGCATTGAGGGAGAAGTGCCATGGGAAAGTTACAGGCAAAAGTTGCAGTTATCACCGGCGGCACCGAGGGGATAGGGTTAGCTACAGCACAGCTCTTCGTCAAAGAGGGGGCATATGTCTTCATCACGGGCCGCCGCCAGAAAGAGCTCGACGATGCCGTGGCGGCGATCGGTAGCAACGTGGCGGGCGTTCAGGGAGACGTCGCCAAACTGGCCGATCTGGATCGTCTTTACGAGACGGTCGGTAAAATGAAGGGGAGAATCGATGTTATTTTTGCGAACGCCGGCGTTGGTGAATTTGTTCCCTTTGGTAAAGTCTCCGAAGAGCATTTTGACAAGCTATTCAACATCAATGTGAAGGGCGCATTGTTCACGGTGCAAAAGGGCTTACCGCTTTTGAATGATGGCGGCTCGGTCATTCTCACGGGCTCCGTCGCAGGCGTAAAAGGCACTCCCGCTTTTGGCGTTTACGCCGCGAGCAAGGCTGCGATTCGCTCTTTCGTGCGCACCTGGACCACGGATCTCAAAGATCGTAATATCCGCTCAAATGTTATTAGCCCGGGTCCCATCAGGACGCCGCAAGCGAGCCGCCAACCCGCGGACGTAATTGCGCGCATTGTGTCCACCGTCCCGATGGGACGCATGGGGGAACCCGATGAGGTTGCCAAGGCGGCGTTGTATCTGGCGTCGGACGACTCGAGTTTCGTCACCGGCATCGAACTATTCGTGGACGGCGGCAGAGCGCAAATCTAATCGGCAGCCGCGGCGCAAGAGTGCCCACCGAAGGCAACCGAAGAGACCTCCTCAGGAAACTTGAGGCTCGAACAACCATCAATAGGAACGAGGAACAGAACATGAAGTCAGTTGTGCTGACAAGTTATGGTGATCCGGCTAGCGGCCTGGAATACCGCGAGCTTCCTGAGCCTGAGAAACCGGGCATCGGCCAAGTACTCGTCACTATCGAGTTCTCGCCCATCAATTTCAGCGACATCCTGGTTGCCCGGGGCCTTTATCAGCTGCGTCCTGAGCTGCCTTCCGTCATCGGCAACGAAGGGGTCGGGCGTGTCCTGGAGATCGGAGAGGAAGTAGTTGACCTGAGAGTCGGTGATCGGGTTGTACTTCCAATCGGACGCTTCGTATGGCGGCAGCGCCTCGTCGTTCCGGCCACGGACCTGATCGTTCTTCCTGACGATGCCGACCCTCAGCAGCTTTCGATGGTCAGCGTCAATCCGCCCACGGCGCATCTGCTCCTTGAGACATATTTGGAGCTGCGGCCGGGCGACTGGATTGCTATTAACGCAGCCAACTCGGCGATCGCGCGATGGCTTATCGCCTTTGGGAAGCGAAAGGGCCTCAAAATCCTTGGATTGGTGCGCCGCGCGGGGGTCTTGGAGGAGGTTCACGCCGCCGGTTGCGATCTGGCCCTGCTCGACGACAATGATGCGCCCGGCAGAATGGCTGAGGCGCTGGGCGGCCTCCGACCACGCTTGGCGCTGGACGCTGTCAGTGGCGATGCGAGCGGGCGGCTCGCAAGGCTCCTCGGGCGAGGTGGCACACTCGTGTCCTATGCGGCTCCCAGCCTTGCGCCGCTGGCGATCAGTCCCTTCGACGTAATATTCAACGATCTGACCATTCGGGGCTTCTCGCTCGGCAACCCTGTTTTTGCAGAGCGGCTCCCACAGGCCATCCAAGTCGCAGCGCGGATGATCGCGACCCAAGAAGTGACTGTACCGATTGCGGCAATTTATCCGCTCGAAGAGATCAAGGCCGCCGTCGCTTACGCACTACAAGGCGGTAAAGTTCTGTTGGAGGTCGGGGGCGCCCGTAGCTGAAATGTGGCGGTCGATCTCGGGGCGAACTGAAGACAGATCGAATACCGGAGGTCGGCATCTAGAAGATTAAGCAAGCGCGCGGACCTGGTTAAGACTGAATCGAACTCTACGACCAGTTGCTGGAGCTTTATTCGAATCGGGTCAACCCGGGAGCGCTGTTGAGTTCGGCGCGTGCGTGGACAATGCCGCCCGGGTTTGTTCGGCGCTTCAAGCCACTTCGAAGCCGGCCGCCGCTCACTGATGAGAGGGATCGGAACGTATCTTCGATTGACGGTTGATTTGGAGAATCTTCAATGAGTGCTCAACATCATTTCGGCCCCGGCGATCAATGGGATCGAGATCTATACGCGAGGGAGCGGGTCCTGAATTCCGCCATCATCGCCGCCGATATCAGCAGGGGCTGGGAAGAATATCTTGAGATTTTCGACGCATTCTACGCCGATGATGTCGAGGTGACCGCCGACACGGAGACAGGCCCGATACGCGGCAAAGACCGCATTCGGTCGCTCCTATTCAACTTCCTTGCCCCGCTTCATGTGATGGTTGAAATTGGTGGCCTTGCTATACACGTTCGAGAGAGTCCAATTCATGGAGACGCGGCCGATGAGACACATTCGGCCTGGTCAGTTAATCTGATCGGGTGTCCGGCCGGACGTGCGCGGTTAACTGGTGCACCCTCCGAAGGTGGGCCGACTCGCGCGTAGTGTACGAGCGCCACTACGACCACCAGGAAAGCGGTGGGCCGCTGACCGGCGACGACCTTAGTCTGAACCCATCATTGGCCTCTGTTCGATATGACCGTCCGTCTTAGCCGCCATGTTTTCACCGCAAGATTCTTACATGGACGTTCACATCGTAAACCTTGCTACCTCCATGTTTTTCACTCGCTGCTACCAAACCGATGGCGGACTTGCACGAAAGGAGCCAAGTCTCGATGACGCCAGATGAGGTGCTCATCCCGGCCGCGATTTCGTCGTGGGAACAGGTCGTATCAGGCGTCGGCACACTATGTTTGAGTTGCACCGAGGAACATTATTGGTCGAAATCGCGCCTGGAAAGAACCGCATCATGTATCTTTGGGGACACCTCGCCGCAGTACACGATGGGATGTTCAGCGTCTTGCGGTTGGGAGAACGGCTACACCCGGAATTGGACGCCGTCTTCATCGCGCAACCCATGCCGCTTCCAAGCTCAGCCGAGATTGCCAAGGGTGGGAGAGCATTCACACTGAGCTCCTGCGATTTCACGGCCCTCGGTCCTAATGAGTGGTTAGAAAGGCACGGGAATGCGTCGGCTGAAGAGTTCGAACGGAACGCGACACGAAATCGATTGGCTGTGCTCCTGAACCGAACCAACCACGCCTCGTATCACTTCGGGCAAATGATGTTGGCAGAACCCAAAGACGCCGTGAGTCGCTTTCGCAACACTACTGCTGCGGAACAACATGATCAGACCCTCCCGGCTGGTCAATTCGAGGGTTCTACGGAATGCCTCGCTCGGCAGGTCGACGATTATTCAGTGCAGACCACACAGGGCACACCTGTCGGTTCTCGACGTAATAAAAGCCTGGAAAAGATCGTAGTCTGTCGGGCAGCTGGGAGCGGGAAATTCGCGCGATCAAAAATTGCGGACCACTGCATTAGATTCCTGATCTTGCGCTCCGAAGCCGCTTTGAAGCTTTTGAGGTTTTGGACTATGCAGAAGCCTGTCGAAGAACGCCAGCACAACATCGGCGATTATGCCCGAGTCCAGTTTTGGCTCTTCCGCTTCGATGTCTGTTATCAGCAATCGCGTGAGTTTCTGAGTTTCTGCTGACTGTTCGAAATAACTTCGAAAAGCATCCTCGCTGGTCGTCATCGCAGCCAAAGCCTAGTCTCAGAAACCTTTCAATGTTGCCCCAACCGAGCGGTTGTGTTGTCAGGATTTCCGCGCCACGAGTTTGGACGTAACGCTTAAGACTGGCAACAAAGACGTCCCCTTATCGTTCAACTCCGTATACAGACCCGACTTGTTGACGGCGGCCCCTGTTCCAGGTGCTGAACTGTTCTGTTCGCGAATCCTCCGTCGCGGCTTAACGGAGTGAAGGAAGTTGCTGATGAATTCCAAGTTATTGAAAAGATGGAGCGGGAGACGGGGTTCGAACCCGCGACGTCCAGCTTGGGAAAATGGGCAATGTTTTGTTTTCAGTGACATAACTGCGCATGGCGTTGATTCAGGGTATGGAAAACGCCAATAAAACAAGCGTCCGTTTCGGCTGGTGTGCTAACGGAGGGTTTTTGGAGGGTGCCGGCAGGTGCCATTTGCCCACTCTCAGCTTGCTGTCCGCCTTCGGCGGCACTTGTCAATATTGTGGTTCCAATATGGAAAGGTAGTGAGAGCAGCTCAGTCGCGGACGGTAAGAATCAGGGGACGGTGGCTTCCAAGCTTGTATGGATATACAATAAGATAGGTATATCTTTTATGCAGGTTTCCAAATGGGGCAACAGTTTGGCTGTGCGTCTCCCGGCGGTGGTTGTCGAAGCGCTCGATCTCAAAGAGGGAGACGAAATCGAGATTTCCATCGCAGGTAAACGCGACTTCAAAGTGGCCCGTGACCGGTCCAAAGAGAGGGCGCTCGAGCAGCTCCGTCAAATGAAGTGGTCCTTCCCTCCTGATTTCAAATTCAATCGCGAAGAGATCAATGAACGATAAGCCGTTCTTTGATACCAACGTCATCCTATACGCCTTCAGCCAAGACGATACGCGCGGTCAGATGGCCGAAACTCTGCTGGCCGCGGGCGGAGCACTATCAGTTCAGGTCCTTAACGAGTTCGTCGCTGTGGCGCGGCGCAAGCTTGACAAGAGTTGGGAGGAAGTTCGCCGCGCCCTTGACATACTTCGCGTCTTTTGTCCAGAACCGGTGCCACTTACGGTCGAGACCCACGAGAGAGCCGTGCACATTGCCGAGCGATACGGGTATTCAATGTTTGATTCACTCATCATCGCGGCTGCGCTCCATGCTGGCGCCAGCACACTTTACACGGAGGACATGCGAGACGGCCAGGCGATCGATGGGCTTACAATTCGAAATCCATTTTCGCGCTAGACACACAGATCACACCCACAGGTTAGCGAAAGGTCGCGCTGCTGAACTGGACAAGGTTCGCTCGATTTCCAGCGCCCTGCCCGAAAAAGGGCAGCGGAAATAGGCGGTCGAAGAATGCAAGCTTCTACGCACCCCTCTTGTTTTCTGTCATTTAGACCATGTGCTGTCTCCCTTACTGTCCGCAAAGATGCGGCTCGCAGGAGAGAC
>JAOAPQ010000496.1 GCA_025462965.1 Bryobacterales bacterium | reverse complement strand
TGGGCGTGGTGCTGACGGAAACCACCATTCGCCAGAGTCCGTTCAATATCGAAGGGACGCCTGTTGCCTATCGCGCCCGGAAGTCGATTCAGTATGGCGACAGCATCGACAAGGTCGTGGAATACCTTGGCACGAAGAACAACGGCCTTTACACCAACGAATGGCTGATCGCCGACGCGCGCACGAACGAGATCGCGATGTACGAGCTTGGCACTTACAAGACGCGCCTTTACCGCAGCTCGAAGAACGATTGGTTCGGTGGCACGGAAGGCTTCTACTGGGGCGATAACAATACGAAGGATTTGCAAGTGCGGCTGGAGTTGCAGCCGGATCCGAAGGGCTCGCCGGCGCATGTTCCGTACGTCGCGAGCGAGCGGGATTTGATGTGGCAGAATCTCTACGAAAAGTACCGCGGCCAAATCGACGAGCACTTCGCTTTCAACGCCTTTCATACGGCGCCGCTGGTGACAGCCACATCAATGGATGCCAAGGTGGTGACCGCCGAAATGGCGCGCAACCAGATGGTGTGGGCGTCTTTCGGTAAGCCGAACCAGCGGGAGTGGGTGCCAACCGAGCGGCAGAAGGCCGAGTTCGAAAATGACGGCATTTACGCGGGCGGCTACCGCCTGTTTTCAGCGATGTTCAAGCCGGACCTCTCCCACGTGACTGCCGAGCCCCCGGCCGCACCGCAAGAGGCCCCCGTCGCGCGTCCCGGGCGTCGAGGCGCGGCGGACACGAACAAGTACTGGAGCGGCTGGATTCTTCCCGCTACGCCCGATGACACGTGGTTGAGTGCTGGAACCGCGGCGTATTACCAGGCTCTGCAAGCCGATACCGATAACCAGCTCGCGCGCTTCCGCGCGGGCTTCCATTCCGCTTCGCTCGGAGATAACAACGAGATGCACCGGTTCGAGCAGGCGAGTTACAAAGGCGCGCTGCTGGTGCACGCGCTCCGGCAGGATATGGGCGATGACAAGTTCTTCGCGCTTATGAAGAGCTTCTTCGCGGCGAACACCGCCAAAGCCGTTACAGCAGCGCAGTTCCGCGAAGCAGCGGGCGCGAAGGAACAACCGCTCTTCGACAAATGGCTCAGCGCGCAGGGCCTTCCGGACGACAAAGGCGGACCCATTTACGTGGCCGGCGACTTGCATCGCATGTCCAGCCGTTTGAAGCACACCATGATCGTTTACGGAACCGTTGAAGAAGCGGGTGCGAACCGCTACGCTGCCGAGCAGCTACAGCTGCACATGCTCGACTGGTACGAAGAGCAGGTTCCGGTGCGCAAGGACTTCGGCGTGACCGACGCGGATCTACGCGCGCATGATGTCGTCTTCATTGGCCGGCCCGCGACTAACTCGGCGCTGGCGGCTTGGAAGGACAAACTTTCACTTCACTACGACGAAGGCGTTTTCACCATAAACGGGAAAGACCACGGTTCGGAGAAGGAGAGCCTGGCGTTCGCGGCTACAAACCCGCTCGATCAGAAGCATCTGGTCCTGGTTCTGGCCGGCAACAGCCCGTTGGAAACGGTACGGCTGGCTTCCGTGCCCTTTGGGAACACGCAATACGCGATCTTCACGACGGGGAAGAAAACGGCGTCGGGGTTCTAGTCGATCAACCAGGCAGAAATTCCCAGCTTCACTTGTTCTCCATGAAGTAGTAGCAGATCATGTGACACACGATCATGTGCGCGTCTTCGATCCGGCCCATGTGCGGCACGCCAACGCCGATGTTCAATTGCGCCATGGGACCCAACTGGCCGCCGTCGCGCCCGGTAAGGGCGATGGTCTTGCAGCCCACGGAATTCGCGTACTCCATGGCGCGCAGGACATTCGGCGAGTTGCCGCTGCCGCTAATGCCCATGAACAGGTCGCCCGGCTGCGCGAAGTTCCGCAACTGCTCCACGAAAACGGAATCGTAGCTTACGTCGTTGGCGTAAGCGGTCAGCGTCGGCAGTTGGTCTGTCAGCGCCATGATTTTGAAGCGTTCCGGACGGTTAAAGCTTGCGCCTTTCACCACGTCGCATGCGAAGTGCGAGGACGTGGAGGCGCTGCCGCCGTTGCCGCAAACGAAAATGTGCCTCGCCTCCGATCGAGCCTGCTGAAATAAATCGATCGCCTGGTGGACCTTATCCAGGTCGATCATATCGATGGCCGTCAGCAGTTCTGTCTTGTATTGTTCCGCAAAAGTCATAGAGTCCTCGTCAACGCGAGCGCGCCCCAAAGCACGCTGTCATCCACCAATTCTGCCGGTTGCACGTCCAAACGCGCGCCGGACCACGCGGTCACCTGCTTCCGCAACGAAGCCCGGAGCGGCTCGAAGAGCGAATCGCCCGCTTTCGCAATGCCGCCGCCAATCACGATCCGCGCCGGATTCAAGAGCATGATACAGGCTTTCAACCCGCGCGCGAGTCTTACCACGTACCCGCGCACGAACTCCGGTTCCTGCAGCAGTTCGCGGGCGGGCTTGCCATAGTCGCGCTCGAGCCATAACCCGCAGCACATGCGTTCGAAACAGCCGTTCGATCCACACAGACATTCCGGGCCCTCGGGCTCGATATTCATATGTCCAATCTCGCCTGCCCACGAATCCGCACCCCGCTGCACGCGCCCGTTCATAAGGATACCGCCGCCGATTCCGGTGGAGAGCGTCATGTAGAAAAGAGGGGAACAGCCGCGCCCCGCGCCAAAAAGACCTTCACCCATCGCGCCGACGTTGGCGTCGTTGTCCATCACCACTGGAACCCCGAAACGCTCCTCAAGGTAACGGCACAGGTAGAAGTCTTTCCAGCCGCCCACGTGCGTGGACAGCGCAACTCGCTGCTCGCCGAAGGCCACCGGGCCGCCGAAGCCCACGCCGCAGCGGTCAAAAGGCCAACCCGTTACAACTTCCTCAATCCGTCCCAACATCCAGTCGCGGCCGCCCGCGGCATCCGTCGGGTGGGTCTCCCGCCGAATCATCGTGTCATTCTGGAAGAGTGCGACGGAGAATTTGGTTCCGCCGATATCGATAGCTAGCGTGTTCATTGAAACAGGGCGGTCATCAGCTCGTCGTGGCTCTCGTA
>JAOAPQ010000493.1 GCA_025462965.1 Bryobacterales bacterium | reverse complement strand
CCTAAATTCGAGCCTTGCGAGGCGAGGCCGTCATAGCCGTCATTACCCGCTGCGGACGGACGTGGATGAAAGTATTCCGGCTTCGCGAAGTTCTGACCGATGAGGGACGAGCCTACGCTCTGGCCGTTTACAGCGACAAGGCTTCCGTTCGCTTTGTCGCGAAAGAGCACCTGGCAGATGCCGGTGATGGCGGTGGGGTAGACCAGGCCGGTGAGGATCGTCATTACAAGCATGATGCGAAAAGCCGGCATTAGTTGTTGGAGCATATTAGGCAAGCCTCAGGAAAACCAGGATCTGATCGATGACCCAGATGCCGGGGAACGGCGCGATCAGGCCGCCGATTCCGTAAATCATCAGGTTGCGGCGCAGCAGACCGGCGGCGCCCTGCGGACGGTACTTCACGCCCCGCAGCGCGAGCGGCACGAGCGCGATGATAATCAGCGCGTTGAAGATCACGGCCGAGAGCACCGCGCTTTGCGCCGTGTGCAGGTGCATGACGTTCAGGTTCGCCAGGGCCGGATACGTCACCATAAACATCGCCGGAATGATGGCGAAGTATTTCGCGACGTCGTTCGCGATGGAAAACGTGGTGAGCGCGCCGCGCGTGATGAGGAGCTGCTTGCCGATGGCTACGACTTCGATGAGTTTGGTGGGGTTGCTATCGAGATCGACCATGTTGCCCGCCTCTTTGGCGGCCATGGTGCCTGTGTTCATGGCGAGCCCCACATCGGCTTGCGCCAGAGCCGGCGCATCGTTGGTGCCGTCGCCGGTCATGGCGACGAGGCGGCCTTCGCCCTGTTCGCGTTTTATGTACTCGAGCTTATCTTTGGGCGTAGCCTGCGCGAGGAAATCATCCACGCCGGCTTCGCTCGCGATGGCGGCCGCGGTAAGCGGATTATCGCCGGTGATCATGACGGAGCGAATCCCCATGGCGCGAAGCTGTCCGATGCGCTCCTTCATGCCGCCTTTGACAATGTCTTTCAGGTGAATGATTCCGAGTAGCTGAGCGCCATCGCACACGGCCAGGGGCGTGCCGCCCGAGCGGGAAACGCGCTCGGAGAGGTCGAGAAAGTTCGGCGGCACTCGTCCGCCTTGCTCTCTGACGAAATTGATGATGGCCTCGGTGGCGCCCTTGCGGAGGTGCCGCCCGCTAATATCGACGCCGCTCATGCGTGTATAGGCAGAGAAGGGGATGAAATTCGCCTCCTGCTCCCCGACTTCGCGTCCGCGCAGGTTGTATTTCTCTTTGGCGAGCACAACGACTGAGCGACCCTCAGGGGTTTCGTCGGCAAGGCTCGATAGCTGGGCGGCATCGGCCAGAGTGGCCTCGGCGACACCAGCCACAGCGAGGAACTCAACTGCCTGGCGATTACCCATGGTGATTGTGCCGGTCTTATCGAGCAGCAGAGTATTAACGTCGCCTGAAGCTTCGACGGCGCGGCCGCTCATGGCCAGTACGTTGTGCTGCATGACGCGGTCCATGCCCGCGATGCCGATCGCGGAGAGCAAACCCCCGATCGTCGTCGGAATCAGGCAGACCAGCAGTGCGACGAGTACCGCTACTGAAGGGACCGAGCCCGCGCCCGCCGACGCCACGCTGAACGCGGCGAACGGCTGCAACGTGATAACGGCGAGCAGAAAGATGAGCGTAAGGCCGGCAATCAAAATGTTAAGCGCAATTTCATTGGGGGTCTTCTGGCGTTCAGCCCCTTCTACGAGCGCGATCATGCGGTCGAGAAAGGTCTCGCCTGGGTTCGAGGTAATTTTAACTTTCACCTGATCGGAGAGTACGCGTGTTCCTCCGGTAACAGCGCTGCGGTCTCCTCCGGATTCGCGAATGACCGGCGCGCTTTCACCGGTGATCACGGATTCATCGATGGTGGCGATGCCGTCGATGACCTCGCCGTCGCCGGGGATGATGTCACCCGTTTCGCAGAGCACCGTGTCGCCGGACCTGAGTTTCGATGCGGGCACTTCATCGATCTTGCCGCCTGAGGTGTAACGCTTAGCGATGGAGTCGGTCTTGGTCTTGCGCAGCGAATCGGCCTGTGCTTTGCCGCGGGCTTCCGCCATCGCTTCCGCGAAATTGGCGAAGAGCACGGTGAACCACAGCCAGACCGCAATCTGCAGGGTAAAGCCGATTCCGGCGGCGCCGGCGAAGGCGTCGCGCACCAGAAATATCGTTGTCACGAAAGCCCCGACTTCGACGACGAAGATCACGGGGTTCTTCCAGAGTATTGCGGGGTTGAGCTTGACGAACGATCCTTTCAGCGCCCGACTGATGATCTCCGGGTCGAAAAGCGGACGCGCGCGCGCCAGTTTCTTCGGGATCAGCACAGTCGGGTCGTTTATTACAGGGGGAATGGCGGTTGCGGTGGACATCGGATAGCTCCAGGTTGTCTAGGTAAACAGTTTGCCGCTGTACATGAGGAAGTGCTCGACGATCGGGCCGAGTGAAAGCGCCGGGAAGAAGGTCAGGGCGCCCACGATCACGACCGTTCCGACGAGCAGGCAGACGAAGAGCGGACCGTGCGTGGGGAACGTGCCGCTCGTAGCTGGAACCTTCTTTTTGCCCGCGAGACTACCGGCCGCGGCAAGCAGCGGTAGCAGGAACAGGAAGCGGCCGATGAGCATGGCGGCTCCCATCGTTGCGTTGTACCACGGGGTGTTTGTATTGATGCCGCCGAAGGCGCTGCCGTTGTTGCCGGTGGCGCTCGAATAGGCGTAGAGGATTTCGCTGAAGCCGTGGGGGCCGCTGTTGTTCAGGTTGGCTGTCGGCGGGACGCTTGAGGCGGGAGCGGGCTTCAGAGTGGCGGGCGGCGGATTCAGGTATTTCGAGTGGTCCCAGTCGAAGGTCGCAACCGAGCTGATGCCGCTGAAGACCAGAGTGCTGGCGGCGGTGGCGATCAAAGCCAGCATGGCCATCTTCACCTCCTTCTGCTCGATCTTCTTGCCGATGTATTCGGGGGTGCGGCCCACCATAAGGCCGGCGATAAAGACGGCGAGGATAGCGTATAGCAGAATTCCATACATGCCGGCGCCAGTCCCTCCGAAGATTACTTCACCCGTTTCGATGTTGAAGAGGGGTACAAGTCCGCCCAAGGGGGTGTAGCTATCGTGCATGCCGTTCACGGCCCCGCAGCTCGCATCGGTGGTGATGACTGCGAAGAGCGCAGAGGAGGCGATGCCGAACCGCACCTCCTTGCCTTCCATGTTCCCGCCGGGCTGTCCGGCGGTGGGCGACGACCGAATTCCGTGATGCGCCAGGATGGGGTTACCCGCCTGCTCGGCCGGATACGCGATGAATACGCCCGCAAGGAACATGACGCTGCACGCGGCGAAAATAGCCCAGCCCTGCCGTGTATCTCTCACCATTTTGCCGAATGTATAGGTAAGACCGGCCGGGATCACGAAGATCATCAACATCTGAACGAAGTTGGTAAGCGGCGTCGGGTTCTCGAAAGGATGGGCCGAATTGGCGCCGAAGAAGCCGCCCCCATTGGTGCCGACCATTTTGATGGCTTCTTGCGACGCCACCGGCCCTTGGGGGATGGATTGAAGGGCTCCCTCGACCGTCTTGACGACGGTGTTGGCGTGGAGATTCTGAAGTACGCCTTGCGAACAGAGGAAAAGCGCGCCGACGACGGAGAGAGGCAGCAGTAAATAGAGCGTGGCGCGGGTTATATCGACCCAGAAATTGCCGATGCTGGTCATCTGCTGACGCGCAAAGCCGCGAATCAGCGCGATCGCTACCGCGATACCCGCCGCGGCTGAAACGAAATTCTGAACCGTGAGGGCCGCCATCTGGACGAGGTAACTGAAGGTGGACTCGCCGCTATACGACTGCCAATTGGTGTTCGTAACAAAGCTTGCCGCCGTGTTGAAGGCAAGATCCGGCGTTACGGGCGTGGCTGAAGGAGGCGCTCCGGCTGCGCCGAAGTGCTGCGGGTTCAAGGGCAGGATCCCTTGCAGCCGCTGGATCAGATAGGCGAAGACGAAGCCGGCGATGCTGAAGGCGAGCAGGCTCGCCGCGTATTGGGTCCATCGCTGTTCGGTTTCCTCGCGCACGCCCGAAAGTTTGTAGATGAGGCGCTCGAGGGGCCGGAATAGCGGATGCAGAAACGTTCGCTCCCCTGCGAAGAGCCGCGCCATGAACGTACCAACGGGTTTGGTGAGGGCCAGCAGGATCAGGAAGTAGACGACTATTTGAAGAACACCGGAGGCAGTCATGGGGACCTCAGAACTTCTCGGGCCGGAGCAACGCGTAGACCAGATAGGCGAACAGGAGCAGCCCGGTGATTCCGGCGATTATGTAATCCATGGTTTTGTCTTTCTCAGGGCCTACAGGCCGTAGCTGCGCTACAGACGATCGCAGGCCTTGGTGAACGCCCAACACGCGTAGAAGAACAGGAGCGCGAGTAACACGAAGATCAGGTCGAGCATCAACTTCAGTGTTACGGGCGGCTCATAAGGAAGTCATAAGGACGAGCTAAGGAATCTGCGGATCGCGGGTAGGAAGGCAGAACCGGTAGCCTACCCACGGTTCGGTGATGATGTACCGCGGCTTGCTGGGTTGCGGCTCGAGCTTTTTGCGGAGCTGGTTGACGAAGACTCGCAGGTATTCCACCTGATCGCCATAGTCGGGCCCCCAGACGGCCTGGAGAAGCTTTCCATGGGGCAGCGGAACGTTCGGGTTGTTCACCATGTAGTGAAGCAGATCGAATTCTTTGGGGGTAAGGCGGACATCCTGACCGCGGACACGGACCCGCCTGGTCGCCAGGTTAATCTCCACGCCTTCGAGCGAGATGACCTGGTGGCCCGCTTCCGCCGACATCGGGTTCCTGCGCAACGCTGCGCGGATACGCGCGAGGAGTTCCGGCGTGTTGAAGGGTTTGGTGACGTAGTCATCCGCTCCGGCATCGAGCGCAGCCACCTTGTCTCGTTCGGAATCGCGAACTGTCAGCATGATGATGGCGATTTCGGAAGTTTTCCGCACGTCGCGGCAAACTTCAAGCCCGCTCATACCGGGCATGTTGACATCGAGCAGCAACAGATCGAAGCGTTCTTCGCGGATTTGGTGCAGCACCTCATCACCGGTGCGCACATCGGACACTTCGTAACCCTCGGCGATCAGGGTGGTTCGCATAACACGACGGATCTGCGGCTCATCGTCGGCGACCAGGATGCGTCCGCTACTCATGCCACTACCCCGCGGTGCGCGGGCACGAAGGAAAGACAGAATTCCGCCCCCGAGCCCGGACTGCTATCCACCCAGATTTGACCCCCGTGCGCCTTCACAATATCATGCGCGATGGCGAGCCCTATGCCCGTGCCCGGCGCCTTGCTGCTCTCGCCTGGTACGCGATAAAATTTCTCGAAAATTCGTGACTGCTGGGATTCTTCAATCCCGGGTCCCTCATTCCGAACGCAGATCAGTACGCGTCCGTCCCGCTCAAACGCGCGGACCGCAACGGGCGAGCCAGGGGTGGAATACTTGGCGGCATTATCCAATATCTGACGAAGCGCTAGTTCCATAAGTTCTCCATCTACATTGATCAGCGGAAGTTCCGAGGAAATATCCATTTGCAGGCTCCGTCCATCCAGGATGGAGCCTACGCCTGCGACGGCGCTGCCCACCAAATCCCGCACCGCGCAAGGTTGTTTGTCGAGGTGGACGCGCCCGGCCTCGATGCGCGCCATCTGAATCGCCTCGGTGACCAGACGTCCCAGTCGATCCGATTCTTCGTCAACTATGGCGGCCAGCTCACGCTGTGCATCCTGCGGCACGGTAGGTGCGGCCCGCAGCGCGGAAGCGGCAGCCCGGATGGAGGTAAGGGGTGTCTTGAATTCGTGGGCAATGGCATCAAGCAGGGTGGATTTCAGCTCCTGGCTTTGACGCGCGACATCGGCCCGGTTCACGGCGTCGAGAGTGCGGGCGCGTTCCAGGACGATTGCGACCAGATTGACCAGAGCCTGCAGAGCGGAATCCGAAAGCACCACTCCTCGCAACGCAATACTGCCAATGGGCTCCGCTCCGAGGCGGACGGCGGTGATGAGGGTATGCGTCGGGTCATCGCGCAGAACGGTGCCCTGGAGCGCGACCTCGCGCAAGCGCTCGTCCCACTCGGGCATATCGATCGTTCCAGCACGATAGATCCGGCCGGTGGCGCGGTCGTACAGCGATACGCCCTGAATTCCGAACGTCTCCGCTGCGTGCTTCGCGGCTTGCGACACCATTTCATCGTTGGATTGGATCAACAATACGGCGCGGCTCAAAGCATAGAGGCGCTCCATCTCCTGTCGTCCGGCGTTTGCGACGAAGGTTTGTCTGCGGGCATCGTCGGACAATTTGCTGACTATTACGGCGGTTGCAAGAAAGGTGAAGAATGCGACCCAGTTCCTAGAATCCGCGATTGTGAATTGCAGGACCGGGGGAAGGAAGAAATAGTTCAGGCAGAGAACCGCCACGAGAGCGGCGGCGATGGACTCCCAGAGTCCCCAGAAGGTCGCGATGAGAATGATCGCAAGAAGGTAGAGGAATCCCGCTGTGGTGGAATTGAACGATACAAGGCGGAAGCCGGTATAGGTGATGACCGCCACTGCGACCGCGCTCGCGGCTGCGCGAAACAGGAATTTCTGGACTTTGCCCAACGATTTATCCTACAGCGAAGTCCCGGCAGTCTGACTGTTGCTACTCGTGGAAGCCGGCTATCACGCGCTCGAAGTAAAGCGGGCGATCATAGGGTTCGACTCCCAGCCGGTTCAGCTGGAACGGATCGGCGCCGCGTTTCACGAGCCCGGGTTCGGTGGTAACTGCCGTCTCGTAGCCTGC